>NZ_AJRC02000012.1:0-53994 GCF_000298695.2 Streptococcus sp. GMD3S
AGAAAAATCAGTCGAAAAGACCCAAGGAGCTATTGAAAATCTGGGACGCTTGCTCCAAATCCCGACCCCAGTCCGTATCGAGTCCTTTGATAACTCTAATATCATGGGAACCAGTCCTGTTTCAGCTATGGTGGTCTTTGTCAATGGCAAACCGAGTAAAAAAGACTACCGAAAGTACAAGATAAAAACGGTTGTTGGCCCAGATGACTATGCTAGTATGCGAGAGGTTATTCGCAGACGTTATGGCCGAGTTCAACGTGATGGTTTAACCCCGCCAGATTTGATTGTGATTGATGGGGGACAAGGTCAAGTCAATATCGCAAAGCAAGTCATCCAAGAAGAGCTAGGTTTGGATATCCCAATTGCAGGTCTGCAAAAGAATGACAAGCACCAAACCCATGAACTGCTCTTTGGAGATCCACTGGAAGTGGTGGAGTTGTCTCGCAATTCTCAAGAATTCTTTCTCCTCCAACGCATCCAGGATGAGGTGCACCGCTTTGCTATCACCTTCCACCGCCAACTGCGCTCAAAAAATTCCTTTTCTTCACAACTGGATGGGATTGACGGTCTGGGACCTAAACGCAAACAGAATCTCATGAAGCATTTTAAATCTCTCACTAAAATCAAGGAAGCTAGTGTGGATGAAATTGTCGAAGTGGGTGTGCCAAGAGCAGTCGCAGAAGATGTGAAAAGAAAGTTGAACCCTCAGGAAGAAGTGGAATTGGCTCAAGTGGCGGAAGAAAGAGTGGACTACCAAACAAAAGGAGATTATGATGAACCATAAAATCGCAATTTTATCAGATATTCATGGAAATGTGACTGCCTTAGAAGCAGTGATTGCAGATGCTAAAGCACAAGGAGTCAGTGAATACTGGCTCATGGGAGACATTTTCCTCCCTGGTCCAGGTGCAAATGACTTGGTCGCTCTGTTAAAGGAACTTTCTATCACTACAAGTGTTCGAGGCAATTGGGATGATTGTGTCCTTGAGGCTTTAGATGGGCAATATGGCTTGGAAGACCCACAGGAAGTCCAGCTCTTGCGTATGACGCAGTATTTGATGGATCGAATGGATCCTGCAACGATTGACTGGCTACGAAGCTTACCTATGCTAGAAAAGAGAGAAGTTGACGGACTGCGTTTTTCTCTTTCTCATAATTTGCCAAATAAGAACTATGGTGGTGACTTGCTAGTTGAGAATGATACAGAGAAATTTGACCAACTCCTAGATGATGAAGTTGATGTGGCAGTCTATGGTCATGTTCACAAGCAGTTGCTTCGTTATGGCAGTCAAGGGCAACAAATCATCAATCCAGGGTCGATTGGCATGCCCTATTTTAATTGGGAGGCGTTAAAAAATCACCGTGCTCAGTATGCTGTGATAGAAGTAGAATATGGGGAATTAGTAAACATTCTATTCCGAAAAGTTGCTTATGACTATGAAGCAGAGTTAGAATTGGCCAAGTCCAAGGGGCTTCCTTTTATCGAAATGTATGAAGAACTACGCCGAGATGACAACTATCGGGGGCACAATCTAGAACTCTTAGCTAGTTTAATTGAAAAGCATGGGTATGTTGAGGATGTGAAGAAATTTTTGGAGGCTATAAAGTCAGAATATAAGGTAGACTAGTTTCTTAAAACCCCTGAAAATTAGTTGGAACTGGATGAGGAAAAATCTGATTTTAATGATAAGTTTAAATCCAGGACTTCATCCGTGTTCCAATTTCTTTCTATGAAAAATCTCTGCAAGCTCTTTCAAAATATGGTAGAATGGATGCAGTAGAATTAGAAAAGGAAATCGATTATGAAATTTCTTGAATTAAATAAAAAACGTCATGCGACTAAGCATTTTACTGATAAACCGGTAGATCCCAAAGATGTGCGTACGGCTATCGAAATCGCAACCTTGGCCCCAAGTGCCCACAACAGCCAGCCATGGAAGTTTGTGGTTGTTCGTGAGAAAAATGCTGAATTGGCAAAATTGGCTTATGGTTCGAACTTTGAGCAGGTATCAGCAGCACCTGTAACCATTGCCTTGTTTACCGACACAGATTTGGCTAAACGTGCTCGTAAGATTGCCCGAGTTGGCGGCGCTAATAACTTCTCTGAAGAGCAACTTCAATATTTTATGAAGAATCTGCCAGCTGAATTTGCGCGTTACAGTGAACAACAAGTCAGCGACTACCTAGCCCTCAATGCAGGTTTGGTTGCCATGAACTTGGTTCTTGCTCTGACAGACCAAGGAATCGGTTCTAACATTATTCTTGGATTTGACAAATCAAAAGCCAACGAAGTTTTGGACATTGAAGACCGATTCCGTCCAGAACTCTTGATCACAGTTGGATACACAGATGAGAAATTGGAACCAAGCTACCGCTTGCCAGTAGATGAAATTATCGAGAAGAGATAGGAAGAAAAAATGACAGTTATTGATTTTACAGCAGAAGTAGAAAAACGCAAAGAAGACCTCTTGGCTGACTTGTTTAGCCTTTTGGAAATCAACTCAGAACGTGATGACAGCAAAGCCGATGCTGAGCATCCATTTGGACCTGGTCCAGTAAAAGCCTTGGAAAAATTCCTTGAAATCGCAGACCGTGATGGCTATCCAACTAAAAATGTTGATAACTACGCAGGACATTTTGAGTTTGGTGAAGGAGAAGAAGTTCTCGGAATCTTTGCTCACATGGACGTGGTGCCAGCTGGTAGCGGTTGGGACACGGACCCTTATACACCAACTATCAAAGACGGTCGCCTTTATGCGCGTGGAGCTTCAGACGACAAGGGGCCTACAACAGCTTGTTACTATGGTTTGAAAATCATCAAAGAATTGGGGCTTCCAACTTCTAAAAAAGTTCGTTTCATCGTCGGAACAGATGAAGAATCAGGCTGGGCAGACATGGACTACTACTTTGAACATGTAGGACTTGCGAAACCAGACTTCGGTTTCTCTCCAGATGCTGAATTCCCTATCATCAATGGTGAAAAAGGGAATATCACAGAATATCTCCATTTTGCAGGTGAAAATACTGGTGCAGCTCGCCTTCACAGCTTCACAGGTGGTTTGCGTGAAAACATGGTACCTGAATCAGCAACAGCAGTTGTTTCAGGTGACTTGGCTGACTTGCAAGCTAAACTAGATGCTTTTGTTACAGAACACAAACTCAGAGGAGAACTCCAAGAAGAAAACGGCCAGTACAAGGTGACTGTGATTGGTAAATCAGCTCATGGTGCTATGCCTGCATCAGGTGTCAATGGTGCGACCTACCTTGCCCTTTTCCTCAGCCAGTTTGACTTTGCAGGACCTGCAAAAGACTACCTTAACATCGCTGGTAAGATTCTTTTGAACGACCATGAGGGTACAAATCTCAAGGTTGCTCATGTAGATGAAAAGATGGGTGCCCTTTCTATGAATGCCGGTGTCTTCCGCTTTGATGAAACAAGTGCTGACAATACGATTGCCCTCAACTTCCGTTATCCAAAAGGAACAAGTCCAGAGCAAATCAAGTCAATCCTTGAAAACTTGCAAGTGGCTTCAGTTAGTCTTTCTGAACACGGCCATACCCCTCACTATGTGCCAATGGAAGATCCGCTTGTGCAAACCTTGTTGAATGTCTATGAAAAACAAACTGGTCTCCAAGGTCACGAGCAAGTCATCGGTGGTGGTACCTTTGGTCGCTTGCTGGAACGTGGGGTTGCCTACGGTGCTATGTTCCCAGACTCAATCGATACCATGCATCAAGCCAATGAATTTATCGCCTTGGACGATCTCTTCCGAGCAGCAGCAATCTATGCTGAGGCTATCTATGAATTGATCAAATAAAACGATAGAAGTCTGAGATGTTATGCTTGGACTTCTTTTTGGAGGGAAAACAGATGTCTCAAATCGAAAGAATCAAGCAAGCCATTATGGCGGATCCACAGAATATCAGCTATACAGAACGCGGAATCGAACCTCTCTTTGCGGCGCCAAAAACTGCCCGCATCAATATTGTCGGTCAAGCTCCGGGGTTTAAAACGCAAGAAGCTGGGATTTATTGGAAGGATAAGAGCGGCGATCGCTTGCGTGAGTGGCTAGGTGTAGATGAAGATACCTTTTACAATTCGGGCTTGTTTGCAGTTATTCCCATGGACTTTTATTTCCCAGGACATGGAAAATCGGGCGACCTTCCCCCCCGTAAAGGCTTTGCCGAAAAATGGCACCCACAACTCTTGCAAGAATTGCCCAATATCCAATTAACTCTCTTGATTGGGCAATATGCCCAAGCCTATTATTTACATGAGAAAGTTAGTGGCAAGGTGACAGAACGGGTAAAACATTACCAGAACTACTTACCAACCTATTTTCCTCTAGTTCACCCTTCTCCTCGTAATCAAATTTGGATGGCTAAGAATCCTTGGTTTGAGTCAGAAGTGATGCCCGATTTGAAAAAAAGAATTCAAAAGATTCTTGGAGAAACAAAATGAAAGAAATTACTTTTAACGATTTTTACCAGCTTTACCAGAATAGTTCACTTTCTGTGCTGGACGTGAGAGAAGTAGATGAGTTTGAGTCTCTTCATTTAGAAGGTGCTCGTAATTTACCTCTCAGTCAATTGGCTGATACTTATGAACAACTAGACAAAGACCAGCTTTACTACGTGATTTGTAAATCTGGGATGAGGTCAGCACGTGCTTGTCAATTTCTAGCTGAACAAGGTTATGACGTTATCAATGTCCAAGGCGGAATGACGGTCTTTGAAAATCTTTAAACCTATATGGCGATAGATCCTAGTCTTCCCTTGCTCGGTTCCAACTGAGTGAGGGATTTTGTTTTTAGATAATTCTTATTTTTAAAAATATTGAAAACATTCAATGATTAATTTTGGATACTTTTTTCAGAGTCTTAATCATGGTATACTAGGTCAGTATTTTAGAAATATGAAGGAGATTTTTATGGCTAAAAAAGGTGCCCTAACAGGCTTGCTCCTGTTTGGAATATTTTTTGGTGCGGGGAACTTGATTTTTCCGCCTTCTCTAGGTGCCCTATCTGGAGAACAGTTTCTTCCTGCCATCGCAGGTTTTGTATTTTCGGGTGTTGGGATTGCTGTCCTAACGCTCATCATCGGAACGCTCAATCCTAAAGGATACATTCACGAGATTTCTAAGAAAATCTCACCTTGGTTTGCGACACTTTATCTTGCAGTCCTCTATCTATCGATTGGCCCCTTCTTTGCCATTCCACGTACAGCAACAACAGCTTACGAAGTTGGGATTAGTCCCCTCTTGTCTGAAGCAAATAAAGGCCTAGGATTGATTATCTTTACCGTGCTTTACTTTGCCGCAGCCTATCTGATTTCACTCAATCCATCAAAGATTTTGGACCGTATCGGACGAATCTTGACACCAGTCTTTGCTTTGTTGATCGTTATCTTGGTTGTACTAGGTGCCTTCAAATACGGTGGAACAAGTCCTCAAACTGCGTCAGCTGCTTATCAAGCTTCTGCCTTTGGTACAGGTTTCCTAGAAGGTTATAATACCTTGGATGCTCTTGCTTCAGTGGCCTTTAGTGTGATTGCTGTTCAAACCTTGAAACAACTTGGATTTTCAAGTAAGAAAGAATACATCTCAACTATTTGGGTTGTTGGTATTGTGGTAGCTCTTGCCTTTAGCGCTCTCTACATCGGTTTAGGATTCCTTGGAAATCATTTCCCAGTACCAGCAGAAGTGATGAAGGGTGGAACACCAGGCGTTTATATCTTGTCACAAGCAACTCAGGAAATCTTTGGTTCAACAGCTCAGCTCTTTCTTGCTGTTATGGTAACTGTAACCTGTTTCACAACGACAGTTGGCTTGATTGTGTCGACAGCAGAGTTCTTTAACGGACGTTTCCCACAAATCAGTTACAAGGTCTATGCAACTGCCTTTACCTTGATTGGGTTTGCTATTGCTAATCTTGGCCTTGATGCAATCATTAAGTACTCAGTGCCAGTACTTGTAATCTTGTACCCAATCACCATCTCCATTGTGATGATCGTGATTGTGAATAAGTTTGTACCCTTATCAAAACCGGGCATGCAGTTAACCATTAGCCTTGTTACAGCTATTGCTCTTGCAAGCGTTCTTGGAAGTTCCTTTAAGATTGAGTTTCTTGAAAATCTGATTAATGCCCTTCCGTTTGCGTCAGCCTCTCTTCCATGGCTAGTGCCAGCTATTATCGGAATCTTGCTTTCGCTGGTTCTACCAAACAAACAAGAGAGTGATGTTTTTGAGATGGAATAAAAAAATTCTTGGTCAACGACCAAGAATTTTTTGTATAAGCACGACTCGTTAGTTGGTTTGTTCAGTATAACCAGCCTCTTTAAGCATTTTTCTAGTTTTTAGGAAACTTACACGGCTTCCAGAGCCAGAAACTTCATTTGGCATTGCTTTTTTCATCTCTTCGAGATTCACAACAGTCATGTCAACCTCCATGCTATGGATGACTTTTCCATCTTTGAATTCGATATTTTGTGTAATGCCTTTAAGTCCTTCCTCCTTTTTATAAGTTTTCACGATAAGTTCTTTAATCTCTTCTGCTGACTTGTCCAGTATTTCAGGGTCAAAAACATTATAGACTTCTTGTTTTACAACATCATCCCCCTTAACAGTGTATGTCAAGGTAGAAGTTCTTCCGGGATTGCTATTGTGAACAAATGTGTGGGTTTCTGTCTCATCTTTCTTTTCAGATGATTGTTGGCTGCTTTGTTTGGTCTCGCTTGACTGAGTTGTTGTGTCTTCTTTGGTACTGCTGCTAGCAGGTGTAGATGCTTGTTTGGAGCATCCGAGCAGGAGGACAAGTGAAGCCACTAGGGCTAGTGAAGTTTTAACAAGAGTTTTCATAAAATTTCCTTTCATAATCAAAGTATTTTGTATTATAACATGATTCTACTACAAAATCAACTAGACCTCCCCTCTCATCTGATTTGACATGACAATGAACAGAAACTAGTCTGACGATTAAAGTTTTGTCTCTATCTGTTTCAAAAATTTTTTATCGTATGGATTGAAAAGTGGGAAGTTTTAAATGCACTTTTTATGGGATTTGGAGGAATCTATCGGACTCATCAGTTAGGAATATAGTAAAATACCCCAAGAGTCAGAGTTGTGTCTAACTTTTGGGGTGGACCTACACTAGTCTATATGAAATTTTGGGAGATTAGTTCGTCTTTTCTGTGAATCCCATTTTTTCCAGTGCTTTTTTAGAATTTGAGAAACTGACACGATTACCGATACCAGAATATTCTTCAGGAAGTGCTTTTCTAAGTTCGCTAATGCTTGCAACTGAGAAATCAACTTCTAGATCTTGAACAACTTTACCATCTTTGATTTCAATCGTTTGTTTAACACCTTTGAGTCCATTATAACCTTTGTACTTTTCTTCGATAAAACTCTTGACATCTTCTGGAGTTGCACCAAGGATTTCAGGATCAGCAATGTTATTAGCTGATTGCTTGATAACATTGTCCCCTTCTACAGTATAAATCAAGGTAGAAGTGATTCCAGAATTGCTTTTGTTTACAAAGGTATGTGTTTTAGTTGTTTCTTTCTTTTCAGATGATTGTTGACTGCTTTGTTTAGTCTCGTTTGACTGAGTTGTTGTGTCTTCTTTGGTACTGCTGCTAGCAGTAGTTGATGCTTGTTTGGAACATCCGAGCAGGAGGACAAGTGAAGCCACAAGGGCTAGTGATACTTTAAAGTATGATTTCATATCTATTACTTTCCTTTCATAATCAAAGTATTTGTATTATAACATGGATCTATAGTGAAAGCAACTAAACACAGTTTTTCTCCTTTTGAGAAGGAGTCTGACTAGAAAAATGTTATAATGGTAGGAAAGAGGTGAAGAAATGAATCAAACTGTAAACTATATCAAAGAATTAACTGCTATTGCATCTCCAACGGGCTTTACTCGTGAGATTTCAGACTACCTAGTCCATACTTTAGAAGAGCTTGGTTACCAGCCTATTCGAACTGCTAAGGGTGGTGTCAATGTTACTATTAAAGGTCAAAATGATGACCAACACCGCTATGTGACTGCCCATGTGGATACGCTGGGTGCTATTGTCCGTGCTGTCAAACCGGATGGCCGTCTCAAATTGGATCGTATCGGTGGTTTCCCTTGGAACATGATTGAGGGAGAGAACTGTACGGTTCATGTGGCTAGTACAGGTAAAACGGTATCTGGAACTATCCTCATCCACCAGACATCTTGCCATGTCTACAAGGATGCAGGAACTGCTGAACGTACTCAGGACAATATGGAAGTGCGTTTGGATGCAAAAGTAACCAATGAAAAAGAAACCCGCGCCTTGGGTATTGAGGTTGGAGACTTTATTAGTTTCGATCCGCGAACAGTTGTGACAGAAACTGGTTTTATCAAGTCTCGACACTTGGATGACAAGGTCAGCGCAGCAATTTTGCTCAATCTTCTTCGTATTTACAAGGAAGAGGGGATTGAATTGCCAGTAACAACTCATTTTGCTTTTTCAGTCTTCGAAGAGGTGGGTCACGGTGCCAACTCCAATATTCCAGCTCAGGTAGTGGAATATCTAGCTGTAGATATGGGAGCTATGGGCGATGACCAACAGACGGATGAGTACACAGTATCTATCTGTGTCAAGGATGCTTCTGGTCCTTATCACTATGACTTCCGTCAACACTTAGTAGCTTTGGCGAAAGAGCAAGATATTCCATTTAAGCTGGATATCTATCCATTTTATGGATCGGACGCTTCAGCAGCTATGTCAGCAGGAGCAGAGGTCAAACACGCCCTCCTTGGAGCTGGTATTGAATCCAGTCACTCTTACGAACGAACACACATTGATTCGGTCGTGGCGACTGAGCGTATGGTAGACGCCTATCTCAAGAGCACCTTGGTGGAGTAAAGGGGCGATAAAGTATTATGTTTGAAATGCTGAAACAATTAGCAACGCCTGCTATAATAACGGGGTTAGTTTCGGGTTTGTATGCTTATTTCCAAAAGAAAAAAGAGGAATATCGTAAGTATGTGTATGAAAATAAACAAGAAAACTTTAAAGAACTAGTTGTTTATGCCGATGAACTGGTAGATAAAGGAATTACTAATCCAGATTTAGAAAAACTACTTTTTAAAATTTCTCAAAACATTAATCCGTATGGACGAAAAATAAAAACTTTTGGAAAATATCAGTGGATAGAAGATGATGGATATATATGGTATCAAATAGAAATTATAGAGAAAAAACTTGCTTCTCAAATACTTCAAATAGAGGATTTAAAAGAACTAGCTCATCGGATACAAATTGCTAAACGATTACTAGATATAAAAGTAGAAAAAAATATTCCGCTTATAAGTTCAGCTAAAATATGGTTTTATTTATTTCAGTATGCGATGTTATTACTTCAGCTATTTTTCATTTACTTTGGGTATCAGAGTTTTATAGAACAACCTACTGGACCCTCTTTGTTATTGGCTTATTTGCTGCTTGTTGTAATTTTAATTTTTTTACTCCCAGAATTTAGTGTTGATGAAAGTGATGATGGAAGATCTGGAATATTTATTACAGTGTGCCTTTTCTATATTGTCGCAGTTGATACTGTAATATCGTATTATTTGTATAAAAATTTATCTATTGTTCTTATTGTTGGAATAGTTTCACTTTGTTTAAGTATTGGTGTAATATTTTTAAAAGCTATTATCTTCGGAGAAAGTGAAATTGGTAAGGTATCTACAATTTATATCGAAGAATATAGAAAACTACAGGGACCTAAGTTAAGTAAGAGACGCTTTATAGATAATTTTACAGTTATTCCATTTTTTAATAAGATTCAAAAATTATTTCACAAAGATAAGAGGGAGGGGAATGATGACCTATGAACACCGACTTTTTGACCTTAATCACATCCTTCTCGACTTTGAAGCAGTGGATATCCGAGGGGTAAATAAAGCAGGGATTGACAGTGAGTGATTTAATCCCTATGTGCTTGAGAATGCAAGTATAGCTAATCCCGAGCTGTCAGGCTCAAGATATTTTGAACTTATTAGAGTTGAAAGGAGAGACTCATGTGTCTTATTTGTGAGCGGATAGACCTAATTAAAGCGGGGAAAAATCCCTACTTTGTAAAAGAACTAGAAACAGGCTATGTTGTTATTGGGGATCACCAATACTTTAAGGGCTATACCTTATTTCTGGCAAAAGAACATATAACAGAACTCCACCATATGGAGACTTCTGAAAAACTGCGTTTTCTAGAGGAAATGAGTTTAGTCCAAGAAGCAGTCGCCAAAGCGTTTAAAGCTGAAAAGATGAACATCGAACTTCTAGGAAATGGAGATGCCCACGCTCACTGGCACCTCTTTCCAAGACGGTCAGGTGATATGAAGGGGCATGGGCTTAATGGCCGTGGTCCAGTCTGGTGGGTGCCCTGGGAAGAAATGGCGTCAGAAGATTGCCAAGTGAAATCCCATGAGTTGGAACAAATGATTAAAGCCTTATCCGATGAATTAGAGAAGCACATGGCCTAAGAGAGGAAGAAAAAATGAAAAAAAGATACATCGTTTTATCAGGTTTGCTAGCAGTAACCCTAGCAGCATGTTCTCAAGAAAAACCTAAAAATGAAGAAAACACTCAAAAAACGGAACAAACTAGTCAACCTGAAGGAACTGTAGGGAGCAAATCCCAAGCCTCTAGTCAGAAGAAGGCAGAAGTTGTCAATAAGGGAGACTACTATAGTATTCAAGGGAAGTACGATGAAATCGTCATAGCTAATAAGCACTATCCTTTGTCAAAAGACTATAATCCAGGAGAAAATCCAACAGCTAAAGCAGAGTTGCTGAAACTCATTGCAGCAATGCAAGCAGCGGGCTACCCAATCAGCGATCACTACAGTGGTTTTAGAAGTTATGAAACTCAAACCAAACTTTATCAAGACTATGTGAATCAAGATGGTAAGGAAGCTGCTGATCGCTACTCAGCTCGCCCAGGTTATAGTGAACACCAAACAGGTCTTGCTTTTGACCTTATTGGGACAGATGGTGATTTAGTTACTGAAGAAAAGGCAGCCCAGTGGCTCTTGGATCATGCGGCTGACTTTGGCTTTGTTGTTCGCTATCTCAAAGGCAAGGAAAAAGAGACTGGCTACATGGCGGAAGAATGGCATCTTCGCTACGTCGGAAAAGAGGCCAAAGAAATTGCTGCAAGTGGTCTCAGTTTAGAAGAGTACTATGGCTTTGAAGGCGGCGATTACGTCGATTAAAAACGAAAGTTTTCTCTTGCATTTTTAGATAAATAGTGTATAATGGAAAAGTATGTGTAAAGCATACTTGTGGGAGGTAAAAATCTCTAATTACCGCCAAAACCACAAAGGAGGATTTAAAAATGGCTAAAAAAGTCGAAAAACTTGTAAAATTGCAAATCCCTGCTGGTAAAGCTACACCAGCTCCACCAGTTGGACCTGCTCTTGGTCAAGCTGGTATCAACATCATGGGATTCACAAAAGAGTTCAACGCTCGTACAGCTGACCAAGCTGGTATGATCATTCCAGTTGTTATCTCAGTATACGAAGACAAATCATTTACTTTCGTTACAAAAACACCACCAGCTGCTGTTCTTTTGAAAAAAGCTGCAGGTGTTGAAAAAGGATCAGGTACACCTAACAAAACTAAAGTTGCTACAGTTACTCGTGCACAAGTACAAGAAATTGCAGAAACTAAGATGCCAGATTTGAACGCAGCAAACATTGAGTCTGCAATGCGTATGATCGAAGGTACTGCTCGTTCTATGGGATTCACTGTTGTTGACTAATCAATAACACCCCCAATATAACCCGCAAGACTTCATCATTTCGAGAAGTGACGTGGGAGATGAAAATCGATTGAACCACTTACAAGGAGAATAGAAAATGGCTAAAAAAAGCAAACAACTTCGTGCTGCTCTTGAAAAAATCGACAGCACAAAAGCATACAGTGTAGAAGAAGCTGTAGCACTTGCAAAAGAAACTAACTTTGCAAAATTTGACGCAACTGTAGAAGTTGCTTACAACTTGAACATCGACGTTAAAAAAGCTGACCAACAAATCCGTGGCGCAATGGTATTGCCAAACGGTACTGGTAAAACTTCACGCGTTCTTGTTTTCGCACGTGGTGCAAAAGCTGAAGAAGCAAAAGCTGCTGGTGCAGACTTTGTTGGTGAAGATGACCTTGTTGCGAAAATCAACGACGGTTGGTTGGACTTCGACGTAGTTATCGCTACACCTGACATGATGGCTCTTGTTGGACGTCTTGGACGTGTCCTTGGACCACGTAACTTGATGCCAAACCCTAAAACTGGTACTGTAACAATGGATGTTGCTAAAGCAGTTGAAGAGTCTAAAGGTGGTAAAATTACTTACCGTGCTGACCGTGCAGGTAACGTTCAAGCAATCATCGGTAAAGTATCATTTGAAGCTGAAAAATTGGTTGAAAACTTCAAAGCTTTCAACGAAACAATCCAAAAAGCAAAACCAGCTACAGCTAAAGGAACTTACGTAACAAACTTGACAATCACAACTACTCAAGGTGTTGGTATCAAGGTTGACGTAAACTCACTTTAATCAGTAGTTTATATCAGAGAACGAGTACGAATGTGCTCGTTTTTTTGATGATAAGTTCATTCCAGGGGAAATAACTCTATTAATAGCCTGATGGGGCAATAGAATAGTGCTTTTCCTCTTCTTCTTTCACAGAAAATGTGGTATAATAGAGAGTAAAAAACTTTGAAAGAAAGAAAAAGATGAATTTAAAAGATTATATCGCAACGATTGAAAATTATCCTAAGGAAGGTATTACCTTCCGTGATATCAGCCCTTTGATGGCAGATGGAAATGCTTATAGCTACGCTGTTCGTGAAATTGTTCAGTATGCAACCGATAAGAAGATCGACATGATCGTGGGCCCAGAGGCTCGCGGCTTTATCGTGGGCTGCCCAGTTGCTTTTGAGTTGGGAATTGGCTTTGCACCTGTTCGTAAACCAGGGAAATTGCCACGTGAAGTCATTTCTGCTGACTATGAGAAAGAGTACGGTATTGATACCTTGACCATGCATGCTGATGCGATTAAGCCAGGTCAACGTGTTCTCATCGTAGATGATCTTTTGGCAACAGGTGGAACTGTCAAAGCAACCATTGAGATGATTGAAAGACTTGGTGGAGTTGTAGCCGGTTGTGCCTTCTTGATTGAGTTGGATGAGCTTAAAGGCCGTGAAAAAATCGGAGATTACGATTACAAGGTACTTATGCATTATTAATGAAAAACAGTCCTTGGGGCTGTTTTCTCTTCATCTGCTATATAAACAAACTATAGCTAGTTAGAGAAAAACTATAATTGAAAACTATATCTTCTTGCAGTATAATAAAAGGACTAAGTGTTTGAGATTTGACTTCAAACACATTCAATTATTTCTAAAAGAGTACAGTTAGGAGAAGGTTATGCCGATTAGAATTGATAAAAAATTGCCAGCTGTGGAGATTTTAAGGACAGAAAATATCTTTGTTATGGACGACCAACGGGCTGCTCATCAGGATATTCGCCCCTTGAAGATTTTGATTTTAAATCTCATGCCTCAAAAGATGGTAACAGAAACGCAACTCTTACGGCATTTGGCCAATACCCCCTTGCAATTAGATATTGATTTCTTATATATGGAAACACATCGTTCCAAGACAACTCGTGCCGAACATATGGAAACCTTCTATAAAACCTTTCCAGAGGTCAAGGATGACTTTTTTGATGGAATGATTATCACAGGAGCACCAGTGGAGCATTTGCCTTTTGAAGAGGTGGACTACTGGGAGGAATTCAAGCAGGTCATCAAATGGTCTAAGACGCATGTTTTTTCAACCCTCCATATCTGTTGGGGAGCACAAGCAGGTCTTTATGTTCGCTATGGCGTTGAAAAGCACCAGATGGATCGGAAACTATCAGGCATTTATCCACAGGATACCTTAAAAGAAGGGCACCTTCTTTTTAGAGGTTTTGATGATCGCTATGTAGCTCCTCATTCTCGTCATACTGAGATTTTAAAAGAAGAAATCTTAAACAAGACCAATCTGGAGATTCTGTCAGAAGGTCCTGAGGTTGGGGTTTCTATCCTAGCTAGTCGAGATTTGCGTGAAATTTATAGTTTTGGTCATTTGGAGTACGATCGTGACACTTTGGCAAGAGAGTATTTTCGTGATTATGAGGCGGGACTCAACCCTCATATCCCAGAGAACTACTTTAAAAATGATGATGTAAATGAGACGCCTTGTCTCTGTTGGTCTTCATCAGCTGCCCTCTTTTTCAGCAATTGGGTAAACTATGCAGTTTATCAAGAAACCCCTTTTGACTGGAGAAAGGTAGAGGATGATGTGGCTGCATTTGGATATCTATAAGAGGAATTATGACATATTTTGACGCTTTTAAATCAGGGAACTTGGTTTTACCAAGTGCCCTGCTCTTGCATTTTAAGGAACTCTTTCCTTCCAGCGAAGATTTTCTCGTCTGGCAATTTTTCTATTTACAAAATACCACAGCCCTAGGAGATGTTTCACCTAGTCAGATTGCTGAAATCATTGGGAAAGAGGTTGCAGATGTCAACCAATCTATTTCAAATTTGACTGAAAATGGTTTGCTACAATATCGAACCATTGAACTAAATGGGGAAATTGAGCTGATTTTTGATGCTAGTTTGGCTTTTGAACGCTTGGATAGCTTACTAGACAGCCAAACTCCAGCTACAACTGCCCCAAACCCGCAGAATCAGTTGAAGGATCTGGTTGAAACTTTTCAGCAGGAGTTGGGACGCTTATTAACACCATTTGAAATCGAAGATCTTTCCAAGACTGTCAAAGAAGACGGAGTTAAGGCGGATTTGATTAAGGAAGCTCTCCGAGAGGCCGTTCTCAATGGCAAGCCAAACTGGAAATATATTCAGGCAATCCTACGAAACTGGCGCCATGAAGGTATTCAGTCTGTGACTCAGGTAGAGGCCAAACGAGCAGAGCGAGAAGTCAACAATCCCAAACAAGTTCAGGCTTCGGCTGATTTCCTCGATGCCATGAATTTGTGGCAAGATTAGTCGCTTGAAAAATCTTGAAAATTAGAGTAAGGTTTGCAAGCTCCTTATAAATATGATAGAATAATAGTGAATAAAATGAAAAAAGAGGTATGTGAAATGTCACGTAAACCATTTATCGCTGGTAACTGGAAAATGAACAAAAATCCAGAAGAAGCAAAAGCATTCGTTGAAGCCGTTGCATCAAAACTTCCTTCATCAGACCTTGTTGAAGCAGGTATCGCAGCTCCAGCTCTTGATTTGACAGCTGTTCTTGCTGCTGCTAAAGGTTCAAACCTTAAAGTTGCTGCTCAAAACTGCTACTTTGAAAATGCAGGTGCTTTCACTGGTGAAACTAGCCCACAAGTTTTGAAAGAAATCGGTACTGACTACGTTGTTATCGGTCACTCAGAACGTCGTGACTACTTCCATGAAACTGACGAAGATATCAACAAAAAAGCAAAAGCAATCTTTGCAAACGGTATGCTTCCAATCATCTGTTGTGGTGAGTCACTTGAAACTTACGAAGCTGGTAAAGCTGCTGAATTCGTAGGTGCTCAAGTATCTGCTGCATTGGCTGGATTGACAGCTGAACAAGTTGCTGCATCCGTTATCGCTTATGAGCCAATCTGGGCTATCGGTACTGGTAAATCAGCTTCACAAGACGATGCACAAAAAATGTGTAAAGTCGTTCGTGACGTTGTAGCTGCAGACTTTGGTCAAGAAGTTGCGGACAAAGTTCGTGTTCAATACGGTGGTTCTGTTAAACCTGAAAACGTTGCTTCATACATGGCTTGCCCAGACGTTGACGGTGCCCTTGTTGGTGGTGCGTCACTTGAAGCTGAAAGCTTCTTGGCATTGCTTGATTTTGTAAAATAATCTCAGTTATTCCAGACAGTCTGCTAAGACTGTCTTTTTTTTAAAGACTGTATATTTTTCTTAAATTATCAGTCAATTACAACTTTTTTAATATGGGTTAATTTTCTTGCTTTTGTCTACTAGGAGTAGTATACTGAGATAGTAATCAATAAATATGGTTGCAAAAATAATATTATGAGGTGATCAATATGGTTGAATTGAAAAAAGAAGCAGTAAAAGACGTAACAACATTATCTAAAACAGCGCCAGTAGCATTGGCAAAAACAAAGGAAGTATTGAACCAAGCAGTAGCGGACTTGTATGTGGCTCACATTGCCCTTCACCAAGTTCACTGGTATATGCGTGGTCGTGGCTTCCTCGTATGGCATCCAAAAATGGATGAATACATGGACAGTCTTGATAGCTATCTTGACGAAATCAGTGAACGTTTGATTACTCTTGGTGGAAAACCTTATTCAACTTTGACAGAATTCCTTCAACACAGTGAAATCGAAGAAGAAGAAGGAGAATTCCGTAACGTTGAAGAAAGCTTGGAACGTGTTCTAGCAATTTATCGCTACCTCATCGCTCTTTTCCAAAAAGCTTTGGATGTAACTGACGAAGAAGGTGATGATGTTACAAACGATATCTTTGTTGGGGCTAAGGCTGAACTTGAGAAAACAGTTTGGATGCTTACAGCAGAACTTGGACAAGCTCCTGGTTTGTAAAATATAGTTGCTACCCCTTTTATCATGAGGCGCTTGATAAGTGCCCATGATCAATCATCTTTTAAAAGTCATGTAACTGTAAAAAGTTGCATGATTTTTTTGTCTGCTGGACTTAGGACACATTGTCAAAAGTAGGATTTTACGGTATAATAGTTGCTGTTCAATAACATATGAATTTTAAAGAATAATTGTTAGTTTAAGGAGGACTTATGAACAACTTACCAAATTGCCCAAAATGTAATTCAGAATATATCTACGAAGACGGAAGTCTCTTGGTCTGCCCAGAGTGTGCCTATGAGTGGAATCCTGCAGAAGTTGCAGAAGTAGAAGAAGGTGTTGTTGCTATCGATGCCAATGGAAATAAATTGGCTGACGGCGATACTGTAACCCTTATCAAAGACTTGAAAGTAAAAGGTGCGCCAAAGGATTTGAAACAAGGAACTCGCGTTAAAAATATCCGTATCGTAGAAGGTGACCACAACATCGACTGTAAGATTGATGGTTTTGGAGCTATGAAACTCAAGTCAGAATTTGTTAAGAAAATCTAGCCATGAAACTGAATTATAAATTTATCTTTTATAGTCGTGTCCTCTTGTTCTTAGCGGCATTTACAGGAGTTTATTTGGAGATTACCAAACACGGTGGCTTTGGTATGCTCCTTTACTATACAGTGTTGTCCAATCTTTTGGTAACGATTTTCACGGGTTATCTGCTCCGTGTGATGAGCCGTTCAGGTGAAAATTGGCAAAGTCCGACCTTGCTTCGTCTCAAGGGTGGTGTTACCATGAGTATCATGATTACCTGTGTGATTTACCATTTTATGCTTGCTCCGATTGCGACAGACTTTTACCGTGTGGAAAATTTCCTTTGCCACTATATCGTTCCACTCTGGTTTTTAGCTGACACCCTCTTCTTTGATAAACGGGGTCAATACAAGATCTGGGATCCAGTCTTATGGACCATCTTGCCCTTGGTTTATATGATTTTTGCCTTGTTTAACGGCCTGGTCTTAAAACTCAATATTCCGAATTCCAAGGACAATCCCTTCCCATATTTCTTTTTAAATGTGAACAAGGGTTGGGACGTGGTTATCAAATGGTGTTTGATCATTTTTGCGGCCTATATGGTTGCAGGCTTCATCTTCTATCTGATCAAGCAAATCAAGCGAAAATAGTCTTCCTATTAGGAAAGTTAGGACGGAGTCTCTAGTTCAATCGGGCTCCTTCTTTTCTTGCCATCTTCCTTTTAAAAGGATAAACAGTGAGAAATATACAGAAAGAAAATTCATGAAACAATATTTAGAACGGGCTAGTATTTTGGCCCTCTCCCTCGTTTTGATTACCTCCTTTTCCATCTCAAGTGCTCTGCCAGCCATGTTTGACTACTATCAAGGCTACCCCAAGGAACAAATCGAGCTCCTGGTCAGTCTCCCTTCTTTTGGAATTATGATCATGCTGGTTTTAAATGGGTTTTTGGAGCGGTTGTTTCCTGAGAGACTTCAGATTAGTCTGGGACTTCTCATCCTTTCTATCGGTGGGACAGCCCCTTTCTGGTATCAGGAGTACAACTTTGTCTTTGCGATGCGGATTTTATTTGGCTTGGGTGTTGGGATGATCAATGCCAAGGCCATTTCCATCATCAGTGAACGCTATCATGGAAAGACACGGATCCAGATGTTGGGTCTTCGCGGATCAGCAGAAGTTGTCGGGGCATCGATTTTGACTCTAGTTGTAGGTCAACTCTTATCCTTGGGATGGACAGTGACCTTCTTGGCCTACAGTGCGGGGTTTTTAGTATTGATCCTTTATCTGCTCTTTGTCCCTTATGGGAAAGAAAAGAAAGAAACAAAGAGAAAAGAGACCGAAACGACTCGTTTGACAGGACAGATGAAAGGCTTAATTTTTCTATTGGCTGTCGAAGCAGCAGTAGTTGTCTGCACCAATACAGCTATCACCATTCGTATTCCTAGTCTGATGGTGGAAAGAGGTCTAGGGGATGCCCAGTTATCGAGCTTGGTTTTAAGTATCATGCAGTTGATTGGTATCTTGGCAGGTGTGAGTTTTTCTTTCTTTATCTCTCTGTTTAAAGAAAGGTTGCTCCTTTGGTCGGGTATCACCTTTGGATTGGGGCAGATTGTGATTGCCTTGTCTCCGTCATTGGGTGTGATGGTAGTTGGAAGTGTTGTGGCAGGTTTTTCCTACAGTGTGGCCTTGACCACTGTCTTTCAGCTTCTTTCTGAAAGAATACCAGCCAAGCTCCTTAATCAGGCAACATCTTTTGCAGTGCTAGGATGTAGCTTTGGGGCCTTTACGACACCTTTTATTCTTGGTGCGATTGGCTTGGTGACTCAAAACGGTATGTTGGTCTTCACCATTTTAGGATGTTGGTTGATTGTCACTTCTATCTTTGTTATGTACGCACTTCAAAAGAGAGCTTAGGATTGGTTTCCTAAGTTTTTCTTTTTGGGAATTTTGTACCCAGACAATTATTGGTTTTTAAACTTGTTTACACTTTTATTTCCTGATAAAATAGAAGTTATGACAAGATATAAAGCAATCATTTCCTATGATGGTTATGCCTTTTCTGGTTTTCAGCGCCAGCCTCATGCGCGGAGCGTTCAAGAGGAAATCGAAAAAACCTTAATGAGACTCAATAAGGGGCAAGCCATCACTGTTCATGGTGCTGGTAGGACGGATAGTGGGGTCCATGCTCTGGGACAGGTTATTCATTTTGATCTGCCCTATCAGATGGATGTGGAAAAACTCCGTTTTGCTCTGGATACCCAGTCACCAGAAGATATCGATGTGATTTCAATTAAGCTTGTGGCGGATGATTTTCATTGCCGTTATGCAAAACATAGCAAGACATATGAGTTTATCGTGGATAGGGGGCGTCCTAAAAATCCGATGCGCCGTCACTATGCTACTCACTTTCCCTATCCCCTCGATGTGGAGCGAATGCAGATAGCTGTCAAGAAATTAGAGGGAACCCATGATTTTACTGGGTTTACAGCATCTGGAACCAGTGTAGAGGACAAGGTTCGGACTATTACAGAAGCCAGCCTTAGTGTTGATGAGACAGGCCAATTTTTGACCTTTACCTTTTCAGGAAATGGTTTCTTGTATAAGCAGATTCGCAATATGGTGGGGACGCTGCTCAAAATAGGAAATAATCGAATGCCAGTTGAGCAGATTGACTTGATTTTGGAGAAGAAGGACAGAAAACTTGCAGGTCCAACGGCTGCACCGAATGGCTTGTATTTAAAGGAGATTCGTTATGAAGAATAATCGTATTTTAGCCCTTTCTGGGAATGATATTTTTAGTGGTGGTGGTTTATCAGCTGATTTGGCTACCTATACCTTAAATGGTCTGCATGGCTTTGTAGCAGTGACTTGTTTGACGGCCTTGACCGAAAAGGGCTTTGAAGTCTTTCCAACTGACGATGCCATTTTTCAACATGAATTGGATAGCTTACGTGATGTCGAGTTTGCAGGAATTAAGATTGGCCTTCTTCCTACTGTCAGTGTGGCTGAGAAGGCCTTGGACTTTATCAAGCAACGTCCAGGAGTGCCTGTGGTATTGGACCCCGTTTTGGTCTGCAAGGAAACGCACGATGTAGCTGTTAGTGAACTCTGTCAAGAGTTGATTCGCTTTTTCCCTCATGTCAGTGTGATTACGCCAAATCTTCCTGAAGCAGAATTATTGGCTGGTCAGGAAATTAAAACATTGGAAGACATGAAAGCTGTAGCGCAGAAATTGCATGATTTAGGAGCGCCAGCAGTTATTATCAAGGGAGGCAATCGCCTCAGTCAGGACAAGGCAGTGGATGTCTTTTATGATGGACAAACTTTCACTGTTCTAGAAAACCCAGTCATTCAAGGCCAAAATGCGGGTGCAGGATGTACCTTTGCCTCAAGCATCGCCAGTCACTTGGTTAAAGGGGATGAACTTTTACCAGCAGTAGAGAGCTCGAAAGCTTTCGTTTACCGTGCTATTGCACAAGCAGATCAATATGGAGTAAGACAATATGAAGCAAACCAAAACAACTAAAATCGCCCTTGTATCCCTCTTAACCGCCCTTTCTGTGGTCCTAGGCTATTACTTGAAAATTGGAACGCCAACAGGAATATTGACTCTCTTGGATGCAGGTATTTTCTTTACTGCCTTTTACTTTGGCAGTAAAGAAGGGGCCGTCGTTGGAGGACTAGCAGCTTTTCTGCTTGACCTTTTATCAGGCTTTCCACAGTGGATGTTCTTTAGCTTGGTAAACCATGGCTTGCAAGGATTTTTTGCAGGTTTTAAAGGGAAATGGCAATGGCTAGGCCTTGTCTTGGCTACTATCGTCATGGTAAGTGGCTACGCTCTGGGCTCAACTCTAATGAATGGCTGGTCAGCAGCCTTGCCAGAAATCCTTCCAAACTTCCTACAAAATACCTTGGGAATGGTTGTGGGATTTGTAGTCTTTCAGAGTGTCAAGAAGATAAAATAAAAAAGTCAGCTTCAATAGCTGACTTTTTGCTTATCTAGGTTTAATCAAAATAAAGCAAATCTTTGCTGGTGCTTGTAAAGAGGTCAAAGCCATCCTTGGTAACAACACCACAGTCTTCGATACGAACGCCGACTTTACCAGGGATATAGATACCTGGTTCAACAGAGAAGCACATGCCTTCTTCGATGACCATGTCGTTTCCTTCCATGATAGAAGGGAATTCGTGGACATCCATACCGATACCGTGACCGAGACGGTGGTTGAAGTACTCTCCGTAACCAGCTTTTTCAATGACTTCGCGAGCAGCGCGATCAACTTCATGTGCAGTCACACCTGGCTTGATAAAGTCAAGAGCAGCTTGTTGGGCTTCCAGAGTCAAGTTGTAGATATCTTTTTTGAATTGATCTGGTTTACCGACAGCGACCGTACGAGTCATATCTGATGCGTAGCCATTGACCATGACACCGAGGTCAAAGAGGAGAAGGGCGTCTTTTTCGACCTTGTTTGCACCAGGAATTCCGTGCGGATTTGCAGCGTTATCGCCAGTCAAGACCATGGTATCAAAACTCATTTCATAGCCTTCACGTTTCATGGCAAAGTCGATTTGGGCAATGATATCTGTCTCTGTCTTATCAAGAGAAATATTGTCAAAACCAACCTTAACAGCCTTATCAGCATAGATACCTGCAACCATCATTTTTTGCACTTCGTCAGCTGATTTGATGAGGCGCATGCGTTGGATGCGAGGAGTGAGGTTTTCAAACTCAGCAGTTTCAAAAACTGTTTTCAAACCATGGTATTTGGTCAAGATGAGATTGTCAAACTCAACAGCGACACGTTTGAAGTCAAGTTGAGGCAAAGCGTTTTTGATTTTTTGCCATGGATTTTCAGAATCCACATAGCCCACAACTGGGAAAGAGACAGTGCTGCTTGCACGCTCAACCTCAAGGGCTGGGACAAAGAGGAGAGGTTCCTGATCCGCTAAAACAAAGAGGAACATTTGGCGTTCATGGGGATCACTGTAAAAGCCAGTGAGGTAATTGATAGTGACGGGGTCAGATACGACAGCGACGTCTAGTTTTTCTGATTCAAGATATGTTAGGATTTGTTGTAATTTAGACATATGCTACCTTCTTTCTACCCCTCTATTTTGGCAAAAAATGAGAGAAAATGCAAGGGAGAAGGGTAAAAGAACAGGCAAAAAGAACTCCGAAAGGATAGCGGAGTTCTTTTATCTAATTTTCCTTAGTTTAAGAAAAGTCAGCCTTGCTTTTCACGTCGCTGTATTCTTCAGCGATTTCTTGACTGAGAATGTCCTCATAAGCAGGGAGTTGGATGTCCTGACCGTATTTTTTCCGGAGGGCAGTAGTAACCAGGCGATAAGCTAGATTGGCATTGCGAGAGAGGATAGGTCCGTGGAAGTAGGAACCAAAGACATTCTTATAATGAACCCCTTCGCCGATTTTTTCTTCGTTATTTCCATTTCCATAGACCACCTGTCCCAGCGGTTTTTGGTCATCTGAGAGGAAGGTACGTCCCTGGTGATTTTCAAAGCCATAGTAGGTTTCATCAAAATCTTCATTGTGAATTTTGATGTCACCGATAAAGCGGTTATTGGTTTGGTTGAGGGTATAGTGGCCCATGACCCCTAGCCCTTCGATGCGTTTCCCTGAAGCTTCAACATAATATTGACCCAATAGTTGGAAACCACCGCAGATAGCGAGAACCACTCCGTCGTTTTGGATGTAGTTGTCAATGCTCTCTTTCTTGGCAGGTAGATCGCCTGCGATGATACTTTGTTCAAAGTCTTGACCACCACCGAAAAAGGCGATATCGTAGTGGTTTTCATCAAAATCATCATGAAGTGAAACGATATCAACTGTTACATGAGCTCCCAGTTTTTCAGCCACATACTTGAGCATGAGGATATTGCCGTTGTCCCCGTAGGTATTCATGAGGTTTCCATAGAGGTGGGCAATGTTGAGCTGATAAGGGTAATTGCCAGCTTTTGAGGAAAGTGAAGTATAAACCATTAGTTCATCTCCTTTCTAACAATCTGACGACTAGCCAGCAGTTCGCGGAATTCCAGCATAGCAGTATAGGTAGCCAGGATATAGGCATGTTTGCAGTCTTGGTTCTCAATGGTTTTGAGAACTTGTTCCAGATTGCTTGTCTCAGTGATTTTCTCAGCTGGATAGCCAGTCACTCGTAGACGGCGTGCGATTTCAGAATGACGAACACCACCAGCATTGATTTCAGGAATGTCCATGTCAGTGATTTGTTCAAAGTCCGCATCCCAGATCCAGCTAGTGTCAATTCCGTCTGCATAGTTGGCATTGAGAAGGACAGATAGACTAAATGGATAAGGGGCTAGTTTGATCATCTCGATAGCTTGGGTCGCACCGACTGGATTTTTAATCAAGACAAGAGTACATTCTTTATCACCGATATGGAAGGTCTCCTGGCGTCCAAAGACAGCACGGCTCTTATCAAATCCTTGCTTGATGAGTTGCGAATCAGCCCCGAGAAAACGGGCGATGGCAACCGCAGCAAGAGCATTGTAAATATTGTAGAGTCCACCGATTTGAATACCGTATTCTTGTCCGTCGATGACAAAGCGAGAACGATTGTTAGTTAACTCAACCAAGTCTGTCAGACGGTAGTCCAAGTCAGGACGTTTACATCCACAGTTTTCGCAAATATAAGCTCCTAAATTAGCATAAGTATTAAGCTCATATTTCAAAATACCTTGACAGTCTGGGCAGAGAATACCTTCAGTATTGTAGTGAGCAAGTTTTGCTGGACCTTTCTCCAAGTCAAAACCAAAATATTGTACAGGATTTGGAATAGCTGGCTTGTAGAAAAGTGGACTGTCACCATTGAGGAGAACTGTAGCCGTAGGCACCTTACGAATGGCATCCAAAATCATGTTATAAGTCGTGTAAATCTCACCATAGCGGTCCATCTGGTCACGGAAAATATTAGTGATGACAAATAAGCTTGGCTGGATATAGTCACAGATACGAGATAGACTAGCCTCGTCAATTTCGAGGACGGCAATGTTTTTCCCAGTTTTAGAGTATTTGGCAGTCAAGAAGGTTGTCGTAATCCCTGTGATCATATTGGCACCGCTTGGATTGGTCAGAACCTGACCATAAACCTCTTTTAAAATGCCGACAGTGAGGGCAGTTGTCAGGGTTTTCCCGTTGGTTCCAGTGACCACGACAATCTCGTAGTTCTTAGCTAAATTTTGTAAAATATCTTTATCAAATTGAAGGGCGAGTTTTCCTGGGAGCGTGCTTCCACGGCCAAGACGGCTCAAGATGAAGTGAGAAGAACGCCCAGCAAGGAGGCCCAAAGTAGTTTTTAATTTCATGTTTCTATTATATCATAAAAGAGGGAAAAGACAGTTTTGAGATTTCGCAGAAACAAAAACAGCCCAAAGAGGGCTGTTAGCTAACAAATCAGTCTCAACTTAAATCGCAAACAAGTCATTCAAGTTCTCAGCCAAAGTTGGGTGAGTGAAGATTTGTTTTGTGAAGTAAGTATAAGGGATTTTGTTGTCCATGGCAACAGTGATGATGTTGATGATTTCTTGAGAACCTTCTGAGAAGATAGTTGCTCCAAGAATTTCTTTTGTTTCAGTATTGACAACAGCTTTGAAGGCTCCGCGAAGGTCTCCATTTACGTGACCACGAGGCATTGCTGCAACAAGGATTTCCTTCACTGCATATGGAAGTTTCAAATCTGCTGCTTGGCTTTCAGTCAAGCCAACTTGAGAAAGTGCAGGTGTGATGAACATGGTGTTTGGTACATTGAGACGGTCTTCAAGAGTGTAGCTACCATCTCCAGCAAGGTAGCTGTAGACAACGCGGAAGTCATCAAGTGAAATGTAGGTAAATTGAGGTCCACCGTTGACGTCTCCGACTGCAAAGACACCAGGAACGTTTGTTTGACAATGTTTGTCTACTTTGATAGCACCACGCTCTGTTAGTTCAATATCGGTATTCTCAAGTTGAAGTGGTTCAACGTTTGGTTTACGTCCGGTTGCGTAGAGAAGGGCATCGAAACGGTACGTTTCGTTTTCAGTTACGACAAGGACTTGGTCACCGTCGTTTTTGATTTCAGTAGTACGGATGTTTTGAAGCAATTCAATACCGTCTTCTTCCATGTATTGTTTAGCAAGAGCTGCGATGGATGGTTCTGCACGAGGAAGGAAAGTATCCAAGGCATCTAGGACTGTAACCTTGCTTCCAAGTTTGTTGTAGAGTCCTGCAAATTCAAGACCGATATTTCCGCCACCAAGGACACCAAGTTTTTCAGGCAATTTGTCCAAGTTTTGAATACCAGTCGAGTCAAAGACATTCTTACTTGTAGCAAGTCCAGGGATTGGCAAGACGTTTGAAACGGCACCGGTATTGATAACGATAGTTTCAGCAGTCAGTTCTTGTTTTTCATCACCAGCTTGGATTTCGATGACTTTGTTTGAAAGGAAGTGAGCTTCCGCATCAAAGATATCCACACCTGTACCAGCAACAGTCGCATAGTTTTTACCATTGAGGCGACTAATGATAGTATTTTTGGTAGCAATGACTTCTTCAAAAGACAAATCTTTCTCAGCAGCAACTAGCAAAGTTTTAGTTGGGATACAACCAATGTTGATACAAGTTCCGCCGTACATAGCCTTACTACGTTCGATAAGGGCAACTTTTTTACCAGCTGAAGCTAGTTTACCAGCCAGTGTTTTCCCTGCCTTACCAAATCCGATAACGATTAAATCATAAGTTAACATTTATAGTCCTCCTATTCGCATTTCATTCTAGCACAAGAAAAAAACTTTTGCACAATTCTGCTACGGGAAATGGAGTGAGTTTGAAATGCTCCCTTCAAATCCTTTGAAAAACCAGTTTCGGGCTACTTTACTGCTAGAAAATCGCTTACATGATTTTCTAGAGAAATTGGGCTATCTTTTGCTTCTCTCTTGTGTTATACTAGATAGGTTGCAAAGAAACCAGTACTTTTCTTTCGTGGAAAAGAAGCAACACGGTATCTCTTTTTTGTAGAAGATACGTCATGAAAAGAAAAGTATAAACTAAAGCCCTATAGGGTGGCTTCGCACCACCTTTAGAAAGAAGAATAACGTGAAATTTAATGAATTTAACTTGTCTGCTGAATTGCTAGCAGAGATTGAAAAAGCTGGATTTGTAGAAGCCAGTCCCATCCAAGAACAGACCATTCCCTTGGCTCTCGAAGGAAAAGACGTTATTGGTCAAGCTCAGACAGGTACAGGAAAAACTGCAGCCTTTGGCTTGCCAACCCTTGAAAAAATCCGTACAGAAGAAGCGACCATCCAAGCCTTGGTTATCGCTCCAACTCGTGAACTCGCTGTCCAAAGTCAAGAGGAACTCTTCCGTTTTGGCCGTAGCAAGGGAGTGAAAGTTCGCTCAGTTTACGGTGGTTCCAGCATTGAAAAACAAATCAAAGCTCTTAAATCTGGTGCCCACATCGTGGTAGGAACACCAGGCCGTCTCTTGGACTTGATTAAACGCAAGGCCTTGAAATTACAAGATATTGAAACTCTGATTCTTGACGAAGCGGACGAAATGCTCAACATGGGCTTCCTTGAAGACATTGAAGCCATCATTTCCCGTGTCCCTGAAAATCGTCAAACCTTGCTCTTTTCAGCAACCATGCCAGATGCTATCAAACGTATCGGTGTTCAGTTTATGAAAGACCCTGAGCATGTCAAGATTGCTGCCAAGGAATTGACAACAGAATTGGTAGATCAGTACTATATCCGTGTCAAGGAACAAGAGAAATTTGATACCATGACACGTCTTATGGATGTGGAACAACCAGAGCTTGCTATCGTATTTGGTCGTACCAAACGCCGTGTAGATGAATTGACTCGTGGACTTAAAATCCGTGGCTTCCGTGCAGAAGGGATTCATGGTGACTTAGACCAGAACAAACGTCTTCGTGTCCTTCGTGATTTCAAAAATGGGAATCTTGATGTTCTAGTTGCGACAGACGTTGCAGCACGTGGTTTGGATATCTCAGGTGTGACCCATGTCTACAACTACGATATTCCACAAGATCCTGAAAGTTATGTTCACCGTATCGGTCGTACAGGTCGTGCTGGTAAGTCAGGTCAATCTATTACTTTCGTAGCACCAAATGAAATGGGCTACCTTCAAATCATCGAAACCTTGACTAAGAAACGCATGAAAGGCTTGAAACCAGCGACAGCAGAAGAAGCCTTCCAAGCTAAGAAACAAGTAGCGCTCAAGAAAATCGAACGAGACTTCGCAGACGAAGCCATTCGTGGGAACTTTGAGAAATTTGCTAAAGATGCTCGTAAGTTAGCTGCAGAATTTAGTCCAGAAGAATTGGCTATGTATATCTTGAGTCTGACAGTCCAAGATCCAGACAGCCTTCCTGAAGTGGAGATTGCGCGTGAAAAACCACTGCCATTTAAACCATCAGGTAATGGATTCGGTGGCAAAGGTAAGGGAGGTCGTGGAGGCCGTCGTGGGGACGACCGTCGAGACCGTGATCGCCGCGGCAATGGTCGCCGTGATGATTTCAAAAAAGGCAGTCGTGGGAACGATCGTTT
Organism: Streptococcus sp. GMD3S; assembly: GCF_000298695.2. Classification (GTDB taxonomy): domain Bacteria; phylum Bacillota; class Bacilli; order Lactobacillales; family Streptococcaceae; genus Streptococcus. The sequence goes on from NZ_AJRC02000012.1 coordinate 27,758, forward strand.
TGATAAAGACAGACGTTACCGTAATAAAGACAATAAAAAACCTCGCAACACTTCAAGCGAAAAGAAGACCGGCTTTGTTATTCGTAACAAAGGAGACAAATAGAAAAAAGCGATTCACAGTGTGAATCGCTTTTATATATAAGGAGACCGATAGTAAAAGAAGATGGTGATAGTAAAGGATAGGTGAAACGGAAAGGGATTTATCATGTCATCTTCTTATAATGTTATAATATCAAAAATAAAATAGGATGTCAATAAAAAAATCGCTTTTTTTTCTAAAATATTTTTGCTGTTCAAAATTGCAATTAAATAAGCAATTTTCAGATAATTATTGAAATAAAGACTTTTCTATGTTATAATGGAAGCGATTATATGCGAGGTAAAAAATGGCACATTTATTAGAAAAAACAAGAAAAATCACGTCTATTCTAAAGCGCTCTGAGGAGCAACTCCAAGATGAACTTCCTTACAATGCGATCACACGCCAGTTAGCTGATATTATTGACTGTAACGCTTGTATTGTGAATAACAAGGGACGTCTCTTGGGCTACTTTATGCGTTATAAGACCAATAATGACCGTGTAGAACAATTCTTCCAAACCAAAACCTTCCCTGAGGTCTATGTACAAGGGGCGAACATGATTTATGATACGGAAGCAAATCTTCCTGTTGAACATGATTTGACCATTTTCCCTGTGGAGAGCCGTGCGGACTTTCCAGATGGGTTGACAACTATTGCTCCGATTCATGTATCAGGGATTCGCCTAGGTTCGTTAATCATTTGGCGCAATGATAAGAAATTTGAAGATGAAGATTTGATTCTTGTCGAGATTGCGAGCACGGTTGTGGGAATTCAACTATTGAACTTTCAACGTGAAGAAGATGAGAAAAATATTCGCCGTCGTACGGCTGTTACCATGGCGGTCAACACCCTTTCCTATTCAGAACTTCGTGCCGTATCAGCTATTTTAGCTGAATTGGATGGAAATGAAGGGCAGCTGACTGCGTCTGTTATTGCAGACCGTATTGGCATTACACGCTCAGTGATTGTCAATGCGCTTCGTAAACTGGAGTCAGCGGGAATTATTGAGAGTCGCTCATTAGGAATGAAGGGGACTTATCTCAAAGTTCTAATTAGTGATATTTTTGAGGAAGTGAAAAAGAGGGACTACTAATGGCAAAAGCTTTAATCTCGATTGACTATACAGAGGATTTCGTAGCAGACCATGGAAAGCTAACTGCTGGCGCTCCCGCTCAAGCAATATCAAAAGCCATTGATCAGGCAACCAGATTAGCTTTTGATCGTGGAGACTATGTCTTTTTTACCATTGATGCTCATGAAGAGAAGGATACATTCCACCCAGAAAGCAAGCTCTTTCCACCACACAACATCATCGGAACTAGTGGTCGTAACCTTTATGGCCCCCTAGCTGACTTTTATGCTGAGCATGAGGCGGATAGTCGCGTCTTTTGGATGGACAAACGTCACTATTCAGCATTTTCAGGAACGGACTTAGATATCCGTTTGCGGGAACGTCGGGTAGATACGGTCATTTTGACCGGTGTATTGACTGACATTTGTGTCCTTCATACGGCTATTGATGCCTACAATTTAGGTTATGACATTGAAGTTGTCAAACCTGCGGTTGCCTCTATTTGGCCAGAAAATCATCTGTTTGCTCTTGGGCATTTTAAGAACACATTGGGAGCAAAATTACTGGATGAAAACCTTGCTGAAATTGAACTATAAGCCGGTTGGAAAAATGAAAAAAATCTGAAAAAAGTGTTGACAAAGATTTTGAAAGTTGATATACTAGTAAAGTAATCGACGCGGGGATGGCGGAATTGGCAGACGCGCAGGACTAAGGATCCTGTGACCGCTTTAGGTCGTGAGGGTTCAAGTCCCTCTCTCCGCATAGGGTAAGAGTTAGCTTTGGCTAGCTCTTTTTGTTTTTACAAAGAAGACTAGAGGCTACGTTTCGTGTATAGAAAAATATTGGCATCAAGAACAGTTCATTGTATCAGAACATTTAAACTGAGTTCACTATTTCATTCTATCAAGAATATCCTCAAACACTAGTCAGAAAATGAAGAACTTAGGAAATGGAAAAAGACTAATCAGAAAGATGTGACTATCATTTTTAAAATGAAGTAGATTTTTGATTGGTACTATACTTCCTTATATAAGAAGGAAAGTTAGCAGTTGCTAGCTTTCTTCATTTTTTCAAAAAATAAATCAAAAAAATTTTTGATTTCATAAACATTTCATATTTGGATTTTATAATAGTCTTACAAATATGGAGGTGACAAATGAATCCAATCCAAAGAGCTTGGGCTTATGTCAGCAGAAAACGACTGAGAAGTTTTATTTTATTTCTGATTTTATTTGTCCTTTTAGCAGGAATTTCAGCCTGTTTGACTCTGATGAAGTCCAACAAAACAGTAGAAAGCAATCTTTACAAATCACTCAATACTTCTTTTTCTATCAAAAAGATCGAAAATGGACAGACCTTCAAGTTGTCTGACCTTGCATCCGTGAGCAAGATTAAGGGACTGGAAAATGTCTCTCCTGAACTTGAGACGGTCGCAAAACTAAAAGACAAGGAAGCGGTGAGTGGTGAGCAGAGCGTAGAACGTGATGATTTGTCAGCTGCAGACAAGAACTTGGTTAGCTTAACGGCTCTCGAGGATTCATCCAAGGATGTCACCTTTACCAGTTCGGCTTTCAATCTAAAAGAAGGGCGACACCTTCAAAAAGGGGACTCCAAGAAAATCCTCATCCACGAAGAGTTGGCCAAGAAGAATGGTCTTTCGCTTCACGACAAGATTCGCTTGGATGCTGGTCAGTCCGAAGCTGGAAAGGGGCAAACAGTAGAGTTTGAAATTGTCGGCATCTTTTCTGGTAAAAAACAAGAAAAGTTCACAGGCTTGTCTTCCGACTTCAGTGAAAACCAGGTCTTTACAGACTATGAAAGTAGCCAAACCCTTCTGGGAAATAGTGAACCGCAGGTCAGTGCAGCGCGCTTCTATGTAGAAAATCCTAAGGAAATGGACGGACTCATGAAGCAGGTGGAAAACTTGGCTTTGGAAAGTCAAGGCTACCAAGTCGAGAAGGAAAACAAGGCCTTTGAACAAATCAAAGACTCAGTGGCAACCTTCCAAACCTTCCTGACCATCTTCCTTTATGGGATGTTGATAGCAGGAGCAGGAGCCCTAATTTTGGTCTTGTCTCTCTGGTTGAGAGAAAGAGTCTACGAAGTGGGGATTCTTCTGGCACTTGGAAAAGGCAAGAGTTCGATCTTCCTCCAGTTCTGTTTAGAGGTAGTTTTGGTATCACTTGGAGCTTTGCTTCCATCCTTTATCGCTGGAAATGCCATCACATCCTATCTACTCCAAACTGTACTAGCCAGTGGAGATCAGGCAACCTTACAGGACACGCTGGCCAAAGCAAGTGGTCTATCAACCAGTCTCCTATCCTTTGCAGAATCCTATGTCTTTCTGCTCCTGATTGGTTGCTTGTCTGTAGCCCTTTGTTTCGTATTTCTATTTAGAAAATCGCCGAAAGAAATTTTATCATCTATTAGTTAAGAAGGAGAAATCATGACTTTATTACAATTGCAAGATGTTACCTACCGTTATAAGAACACTGCTGAAGCAGTTTTATATCAGATCAAGTATAATTTTGAACCCGGAAAATTTTATAGTATCATTGGTGAGTCAGGAGCAGGAAAATCCACTCTCTTGTCCCTACTGGCTGGTCTAGATAGTCCTGTTGAAGGTTCTATCCTTTTCCAAGGAGAGGACATTCGGAACAAGGGGTATTCATACCATCGCATGCACCATATTTCCCTGGTCTTTCAAAATTATAACTTGATAGATTATCTTTCTCCGCTGGAAAATATCCGCTTGGTCAACAAAAAAGCAAGCAAGGATACACTTCTTGAGCTTGGTTTGGATGAAAGTCAGATCAAGCGGAACGTTCTCCAGTTATCAGGTGGTCAACAGCAACGTGTAGCCATCGCTCGCAGTTTAGTCTCAGAAGCTCCAGTTATTCTAGCTGATGAGCCAACAGGAAATCTGGACCCTAAAACTGCTGGAGATATTATCGAACTGCTCAAATCACTTGCCCAGAAAACAGGTAAATGTGTGATCGTCGTCACCCACAGTAAAGAAGTGGCACAAGCGTCAGATATTACACTTGAATTGAAGGACAAGAAACTGACTGAAACTCGCAACACTACAAAATAAGATGAGCTTGTTTTGATAGAATTATGAAATCAAATCTAGAAAGGGAACCTATGTTACACAACGCATTTGCCTATGTTACAAGGAAGTTTTTCAAATCGATTGTTATCTTCCTGATTATTCTCCTCATGGCGAGCTTGAGTTTGGTCGGTTTGTCGATCAAGGGAGCTACTGCCAAGGCCTCTCAGGAGACCTTTAAAAATATCACCAATAGTTTCTCCATGCAAATCAATCGTCGCGTCAATCAAGGAACGCCACGTGGTTCTGGGAATATTAAGGGTGAGGATATCAAAAAAATCACCGAAAATAAGGCCATCGAGTCTTATGTTAAACGCATCAACGTTATCGGAGATTTGACTGGATACGACCTCATTGAAACGCCAGAAACCAAGAAAAATCTCACTGCAGACCGTGCCAAACGGTTTGGAAGCAGTTTGATGATTACAGGTGTCAATGACTCCTCTAAAGAAGACAAGTTTGTCTCTGGCTCATATAAGCTAGTTGAAGGTGAGCACCTAACCAACGACGACAAGGACAAGATCCTCATGCACAAGGACTTGGCAGCCAAACACGGTTGGAAAGTCGGAGATAAGGTCAAATTGGACTCTAATGTCTATGATGCAGACAATGAAAAAGGGGCCAAAGAAACAGTTGAAGTGACAATCAAGGGACTCTTTGATGGTCACAATAAGTCAGCAGTAACCTACTCACAAGAACTCTATGAAAACACAGCTATCACAGACATTCACACTGCTGCAAAACTTTATGGATACACAGAAGACACAGCTATTTATGGGGACGCAACCTTCTTTGTAACAGCGGACAAGAACTTGGATGACGTCATGAAAGAGTTGAATGGTATCAGCGGTATCAACTGGAAGAGCTACACACTTGTGAAGAGCTCCTCTAACTACCCAGCTCTAGAGCAATCCATCTCTGGTATGTACAAGATGGCCAACCTCCTCTTTTGGGGTAGCTTGAGCTTCTCAGTTCTTCTCCTTGCACTCTTGCTCAGTCTTTGGATCAATGCCCGTCGCAAGGAAGTGGGAATCCTCCTCTCTATCGGTCTCAAGCAGGCAAGTATCTTGGGGCAATTCATCACCGAATCGATCTTGATTGCCATCCCTGCTCTTGTTTCTGCTTACTTCCTAGCCAACTACACAGCCCGTGCAATCGGAAATACTGTTCTTGCCAATGTCACTTCAGGTGTTGCCAAGCAAGCCAGTAAGGCTGCTCAAGCTTCTAACCTTGGTGGTGGTGCAGAAGTAGACGGCTTTAGCAAGACCTTGTCGAGCCTAGACATTTCCATTCAGACATCAGACTTTATCATCGTCTTTGTCCTTGCTTTGGTTCTAGTGGTTCTCGTTATGGCGCTTGCTTCAAGCAATCTCCTTAGAAAACAACCAAAAGAACTCTTGCTCGATAGCGAATAAAAAACTTGCTACCTATTCTCCCCTAAATGGGGTATAATATAGGTAGCATTTTTATCTGTTTTGTCTTGATAAGGACTCTTCGAAAATCAAATTCAAACCACGTCAGCTTCACCTTGCCGTACTCAAGTACAGCCTGCGGCTAGCTTCCTAGTTTGCTCTTTGGTTTTCATTGAGTATAAGGACTCTTCCTATCAGGATGAAACAGAGGAGATTTACAAGAAATTTAAAGGATGTGAACCGTTTTTTCTATGAAAATTTTAATTGTAGAAGATGAAGAGATGATCCGTGAGGGAATCAGTGACTATTTGACGGATTGTGGTTATGAAACCATTGAGGCAGCAGACGGTCAAGAAGCTCTGGAAAAATTTTCCAGCTATGAAGTAGCCCTAGTTTTATTGGATATCCAAATGCCCAAGCTTAATGGCCTCGAAGTCCTAGCGGAGATTCGTAAAACCAGTCAGGTCCCTGTCCTGATGTTAACCGCCTTTCAGGATGAGGAATACAAGATGAGTGCTTTTGCTTCTCTAGCAGATGGTTATCTGGAAAAGCCCTTCTCTCTCTCCCTTCTAAAAGTGAGGGTGGATGCAATTTTCAAGCGCTACTACGATACGGGACGAGTCTTCTCCTATAAGGATACCAAGGTGGATTTTGAGAGTTACAGTGCAAGCCTCGCAGGTCAAGAAGTGGCCATTAATGCCAAAGAGTTGGAAATTCTGGACTATCTGGTGAAAAATGAAGGACGGGCCTTGACTCGTTCTCAGATTATCGATGCGGTCTGGAAGGCAACAGATGAGGTTCCCTTTGACCGTGTCATTGATGTCTATATCAAAGAACTGCGGAAAAAGCTAGACTTGGATTGCATCCTCACTGTGCGCAATGTTGGTTATAAATTGGAGCGAAAATGAAACGAACAGGTTTATTTACAAAGATTTTTAGCTATACCTTCTCGATTTTTAGTGTTCTGGTTATTTGTCTTCATTTAGCCATTTATTTTCTCTTTCCCTCTACTTATCTGAGCCATCGTCAGGAAACCATTGGTCAGAAAGCGACTGCTATTGCCCAATCCCTAGACGGAAAAGATAGGCAGAATATTGAGCAAGTCTTAGACTTGTATTCCCAGACCAGTGATATCAAAGGGGCTGTCAAGGGAGAGATGACCGAGGACAAGTTAGAAGTCAAGGACAATCTTCCTCTGGATACGGACCGCCAGACCATTTCCCTCTTTATCGAGGAGCGTGAGGTGAAAACGCAAGATGGTAGCACCATGACTCTCCAATTTCTAGCTTCCATGGACTTGCAAAAAGAAGCAGAGCAGATCAGTCTCCAGTTTCTCCCCTATACCTTGCTGGCATCCTTTCTGATTTCCCTCTTGGTAGCCTATATCTATGCTCGAACCATTGTTGCACCGATTTTGGAAATCAAGCGAGTGACCCGTCGGATGATGGATTTGGATGCCCAAGTGCGATTGCGTGTAGATTCTAAGGACGAGATTGGTGATCTCAAGGAACAAATCAATAGCCTTTACCAGCATCTCTTGACTGTCATTGCGGACTTGCATGACAAGAATGAAGCTATTCTCCAGCTGGAGAAGATGAAGGTTGAGTTCCTGCGAGGAGCTTCTCATGAATTGAAAACACCACTGGCTAGCTTGAAAATCCTAATCGAAAATATGAAAGAAAATGTCGGCCGTTATAAGGATAGAGACCATTATCTTGGAGTTGCCTTGGGGATTGTGGATGACCTCAGCCACCACGTTCTCCAGATACTGTCTCTTTCTTCTGTTCAGGAATTGCGAGACGAGAAAGAAGAGGTCGACCTTCTTCAGATGACGCAAAGTCTGGTTAATGATTATGCTTTGCTCGCCAAGGAGAGAGAACTTCAGGTAGACATTAGCCTAACCCGTCAGCAAGCTTACATAAACCCATCTGTCATGAAATTGATCCTATCTAATCTCATCAGCAATGCCATCAAGCACTCCACTCCAGGTGGCCTGGTCCGCATCGGGGAGAGAGAAGGAGAACTCTTTATTGAGAATAGCTGTAGTTCTGAAGAACAAGAAAAATTGGCCCAGTCTTTTTCTGAAAATGCTAGTCGCAAGGCCAAGGGTTCAGGAATGGGGCTCTTTGTGGTCAAAAGTTTATTAGAACACGAGAAATTACCTTATCATTTTGAGATGCAAGATTATCGTTTGACCTTCTTCATGTCTTATCCTAAAGTCGATCAAGACTAAGGGAAAGAAAGGGTTTACATTGATTGAGTTGGAAGAAATTCAATCTAAAGTATGGGAAAAACTAGCTTTTTTTGTCAAAAAGTGATAAAATGAACAATGTAAATGGGATGTCCCAAAAAATATATAGGAGGCCTGACAAATGGCAATCGTTTCAGCAGAAAAATTTGTCCAAGCAGCTCGTGACAACGGTTATGCAGTTGGTGGATTTAACACAAACAACCTTGAGTGGACTCAAGCTATCTTGCGTGCAGCAGAAGCTAAAAAAGCTCCAGTTTTGATCCAAACTTCAATGGGTGCTGCTAAATACATGGGTGGTTACAAAGTTGCTCGCAACTTGATCGCTAACCTTGTTGAGTCAATGGGTATCACTGTACCAGTAGCTATCCACCTTGACCACGGTCACTACGAAGATGCACTTGAGTGTATCGAAGTTGGTTACACTTCAATCATGTTTGACGGTTCACACCTTCCAGTTGAAGAAAACCTTAAATTGGCTAAAGAAGTTGTTGAAAAAGCTCACGCTAAAGGTATCTCAGTAGAAGCTGAAGTTGGTACTATCGGTGGTGAAGAAGACGGTATCATCGGTAAAGGTGAATTGGCTCCAATCGAAGACGCTAAAGCAATGGTTGCAACTGGTATCGACTTCTTGGCAGCTGGTATCGGTAACATCCACGGTCCATACCCAGCAAACTGGGAAGGTCTTGACCTTGACCACTTGCAAAAATTGACAGAAGCTCTTCCAGGTTTCCCAATCGTATTGCACGGTGGATCAGGTATTCCTGATGAGCAAATCCAAGCAGCTATCAAACTTGGTGTTGCGAAAGTTAACGTTAACACTGAATGTCAAATCGCATTCGCTAACGCAACTCGTAAATTTGCTCGTGACTACGAAGCAAACGAAGCAGAATACGACAAGAAAAAACTCTTCGACCCACGTAAATTCTTGGCTGACGGTGTAAAAGCTATCCAAGCATCAGTTGAAGAACGCATCGACGTATTCGGTTCAGAAGGTAAAGCTTAATCGAGCTGAACAATACAGAAAGAACCTGCCCCTAAGGGCAGGTTTTTTGGTGTTTGAAACTATAGAGAATATGTTGGGGAAGAATCTATCTTAAGTTGCTAAAAGAGTCTAATTTTTGTACAATAATGCTATGAAAAAACTGAAAAAATGGAGTCTTGGCTTTCTTAGTTTCATTCTTTTGTTTTTAGGGGCAACATTCATCTTTCATCGTATCAGTTTGGAAAAGGAACAAGCCTCACTAACACCTGTGGGACAGCAAGTTCTTGTCAATGGTCATCAAATGAATGTTTATGTTCAAGGTGAAGGACCTGAGACTATAGTAGTTATCTCAGGTGCTGGTATTGCTTCTCCTATATTGGATTTTAAAGAAGTATCGGAATCCTTATCGAAACAGTATAAGCTAGTTATCGTGGAGAGGGCGGGATATGGTTATAGTGATGATAGCAATCATTCAAGAGATGTGATGGAGGTTTTGTCTGAGACTCGCCAAGCTCTTTCCCAAGCAAATATCACAGGGCCGTTTATCATTCTGTCTCATTCCATGGCTAGTCTAGAGAGTTTGGCTTGGCAGGAGAAGTATCCTGATGAAGTGAAAGCCTTGATTGGTCTGGATTGGGCACTGCCGTCAAGTTATGAGAATTTAAAGGATAATCAGGCCTTGCTCACTGTGGCATATTGGAGTAGCAAGATTGGTTTATTACGCTATTTACCTGAGTCTTTTTATATAAAAAATCAAACTCTGACCGAAAATGAACGAAAACAATATAAACTTCTAGCTTATAAGCAGTTGATGTCACAAGCCATGCTTTATGAATCTCAAACGGTAAAGGAAAATGCTAAGAAAGTTCCCTCTAGCATCAATCCGAAAATTCCCACCTTATTACTGGTATCTAACGGCGAAGGCACCAGTTTTAGCCAATCAGAATGGCAACGTTATGCAGAGAGATTTGCAAGCGACCAGTCTAATGTTCAAGTCGTCTATATGGATGCGCCTCACGACCTCTATCATTATCAAAGCGATGCTATTGTTTCTCGCATTAAAGAATTTTTAGAGAATAATTGAGGGCTTAAAAATCCATTGAGACTGATGATAATAATTGAAAGGTAATGACTTATGAATAATTCTTATATTTTACTTAGACATGCTCATTCAAGATTTTCAAGTGATGATTTCAATAGAACTTTATCAGAAAAAGGATTCTCATCTCTTGACCAGTTAGATTTTTTGAATTCTTTTAATATTGATTATTATTTTTCTAGTCCTTATAAACGAGCATTTGAAACGATTAATAGCTCGCCAATTCAATTTGATAAAATAGTTCTTGATAATCGGTTACGAGAGCGAAAATTATCTTCAACCTTTATAAAAGATTCTGAGTTTGAAGACAGTATTAAATATTTATGGCAAAATCCTAGTGAATCTCTTTTAGAAGGGGAATCAAATCAAGACGCACTAGCTAGAGTACTAAATTTTTTAATGGAATTGGAAGAGAGATACTCAGAAAAAATGATTTTACTTAGTTCACACGGGAATTTGATAGGAATACTACTACATCACTTTGATTCCAGTTTTGATTATGAAAAATGGGAGCATATGACCTTTCCAGATTGTTTTCTAATTGATAGAGATGGGATTGTGAAAAGAATTTTGAAAGATTAGTTCGTTGATTAAATAGTGAATCATATTGATCAAAATAGTTTGCTTTTTACAACTCGTAACCTGCCCATCGGGCAGGTCTTTTTGGTGTTTTAAGGAAACTATTAAACCAGAATTTTGGATTTAAAATAGCATTTTAAGAGTGAAATCTCTAATTTCATAATCTGTAGGCAAACGCTTGCATTCCGTTTTTTATTGGACTATAATAGGTTGGTATAAAGCCTTCTGTAAGAATAACAATTAGAAAGTTTAGAAAGTAAGGACTTAGAATATTTGTAGTCAAAAATACAATGTTGCTATTCCTTGCGATAGGGAGATAGATATGGCAATGATAGAAGTGGAACATCTTCAGAAAAATTTTGTGAAGACTGTTAAGGAACCAGGCTTGAAAGGGGCTTTGCGCTCCTTTATTCATCCTGAAAAGCAGACCTTTGAAGCGGTCAAGGATTTGACTTTTGAGGTACCCAAGGGCCAAATTCTAGGTTTTATCGGCGCAAATGGTGCTGGGAAGTCAACAACCATCAAAATGCTGACAGGGATTTTAAAACCGACATCGGGCTATTGTCGGATCAATGGCAAGATTCCGCAGGACAATCGTCAAGACTATGTCAAGGATATCGGGGTTGTCTTTGGACAACGAACCCAGCTATGGTGGGATTTGGCACTGCAAGAGACCTACACGGTCTTGAAAGAGATTTACGATGTGCCAGACTCACTTTTTCATAAACGCATGGACTTTTTAAATGAAGTCTTGGATTTGAAGGAATTTATCAAGGATCCCGTGCGGACTCTTTCACTGGGGCAACGGATGCGGGCGGATATTGCGGCTTCCTTGCTTCACAATCCCAAGGTTCTCTTTTTAGATGAACCGACCATTGGTCTGGATGTTTCCGTCAAGGACAATATTCGTCGGGCTATTACCCAGATCAATCAGGAGGAAGAAACAACTATCCTCTTGACCACTCACGACCTGAGCGACATTGAGCAACTCTGTGATCGAATTTTTATGATTGATAAGGGGCAAGAGATTTTTGATGGAACGGTTAGCCAGCTCAAGGAGACCTTTGGCAAGATGAAGACTCTTTCCTTTGAACTGCTACCAGGTCAAAGTCATCTCCTTTCTTACTATGAAGGCCTGCCTGATATGACCATTGATAGACAAGGAAATAGCCTCAATATTGAATTTGATAGTTCCCGCTACCAGTCAGCTGATATTATCAAGCAAACCCTGTCTGATTTTGAAATTCGCGATTTGAAGATGTTGGATACGGATATTGAGGATATTATCCGTCGCTTCTACCGAAAGGAGCTCTAAGATGGTCAAATTGTGGAGACGTTATAAACCCTTTATCAATGCAGGGATTCAGGAGTTGATTACCTATCGAGTGAATTTTCTTCTCTATCGGATTGGTGATGTGATGGGAGCTTTTGTGGCCTTTTATCTCTGGAAGGCCGTCTTTGATTCCTCACAAGAGTCCTTGATTCAAGGCTTCAGTATGGCTGATATCACCCTCTACATCATCATGAGTTTTGTGACCAATCTCTTGACCAAGTCAGATTCTTCCTTTATGATTGGGGAGGAGGTTAAGGATGGCTCCATTATCATGCGCTTGCTGAGACCAGTGCATTTTGCGGCCTCATATCTCTTCACCGAGCTTGGCTCCAAGTGGTTGATTTTTATCTCTGTTGGACTGCCATTTTTAAGTGTCATTGTCTTGATGAAAATCTTATCGGGGCAAGGGATTGTAGAAGTGCTGGGATTAACGGTCCTATATCTTTTTAGCTTAATGCTGGCCTACCTGATTAACTTTTTCTTTAATATCTGCTTTGGATTTTCAGCCTTTGTATTTAAAAATCTATGGGGTTCCAATCTACTCAAGACTTCCATAGTGGCCTTTATGTCTGGAAGTCTGATTCCCTTGGCTTTCTTTCCAAAGGTGGTTTCAGATATTCTGTCCTTCTTGCCTTTTTCATCCTTGATCTACACTCCTGTCATGATCATTGTTGGGAAATACGATGCCAATCAGATTCTTCAAGCTATCTTGCTACAGGTTTTCTGGCTCTTAGTGATGGTGGGCTTGTCTCAATTGATTTGGAAACGAGTCCAGTCCTTTATCACCATTCAGGGAGGTTAGTATGAAAAAATATCAACGCATGCACCTGATTTTTATCAGACAATACATCAAGCAAATCATGGAATACAAGGTTGATTTTGTGGTTGGTGTTTTAGGTGTCTTTCTGACCCAAGGTTTGAACCTCTTGTTTCTCAATGTACTCTTTCAACATATCCCCTCGCTTGAAGGCTGGACCTTTCAAGAAATCGCTTTTATCTATGGATTTTCCTTGATTCCCAAGGGATTGGACCATCTCTTTTTTGACAATCTCTGGGCACTAGGGCAGCGCTTGGTGCGAAAGGGAGAGTTTGATAAGTATCTGACTCGTCCTATCAATCCGCTCTTCCATATCCTCGTTGAGACCTTTCAGATTGATGCCTTGGGCGAACTTTTGGTCGGAGGTATTTTGCTAGCGACAACGGTAACTAGTATTGCTTGGACTTTTCCCAAATTCCTGCTTTTCTTAGTCTGCATTCCTTTTGCGACCTTGATCTATACTTCCTTGAAAATCGCGACTGCCAGCATCGCTTTTTGGACCAAGCAGTCAGGTGCCATGATTTATATTTTCTATATGTTTAATGATTTTGCCAAGTACCCGATTTCCATTTACAATTCGCTCCTTCGTTGGTTGATTAGCTTTATCGTACCTTTCGCCTTTACAGCCTACTATCCTGCCAGCTATTTCTTGCAGGATAAAGACGGGCTCTTTAACATTGGTGGGTTGATTTTGATTTCCCTTGTTTTCTTTGTTATTTCTTTAAAACTCTGGGACAGGGGCTTGGACGCTTACGAAAGTGCGGGTTCGTAAGATATAAAATAGGATGAGATTTAAACATTAAATATGTTACAAACAACCGTTGAAAATTATAGCGGTTGTTTTTGCATGTTTATTAAGGCATAAATTCTATCCATACCCCTTTTTGCGATTTTGGTAATTATTCCAGTTGATTGCTACTATTTTTGATGGGAGGAATGAGTTTATATTGTACCCAGTTAACTATAATATTTATTGACTAACCTATTTGTTAACATGGATTAAAAAAAAAATTAACCTGGGTTAATTTTTCTTGACTTAAATTTTTTTAATTGATATACTATTTTTCAGAGAGCTAACAATTATATATAAATGTACTACTCTATCCCACTAGATAATACGTCATAAAACTTTTTATAACAAAGGCTAGCAAAGTTAAAGTTTTCTATCTATTGGGTTTAAAATAAAAAATGAAGGAATTATAATGAAAAAAAGTACGGTATTGTCATTAACTACTGCTGCAGTTATTTTAGCAGCATATGCCCCCAATGAGGTAATTTTAGCAGATGCACCTAGTTCTGAAGATGCTTTAAGAATTTCTGATAAAGAAAAAGTAGTAGCAGATGCACCTAGTTCTGAAGATGCTTTAAAAATTTCTGGTAAAGAAAAAGTAGTAGCAGATAAAGAAACAGAAAACAATGAACAATCTGAAGATATTCATAATGTTATAGAAACTTCAAAGGATACTGAGGAGAAGAAGACAACAGTTATTGAGGAAAAAGAGGTTGTTAGTAGAAAGTCTGAGATAGACAAAAAAACTAGTAACGAAGGAGCAAGTATCAAAGAAGACTCCAAGCAACCCAAAGGAGATGATGCGGACTCATTTGTAAATAAAGATACAGAAAATCCGAAAAAAGAAGATAAACTTGTCTATATTGCTGAATTTAAAGATAAAGAATCTGGAGAAAAAGCAATCAAGGAACTATCCAATCTTAAGGATACAAAAGTTTTATATACCTATAATACGATTTTTAATGGCGCTGCCATTGAAACAACTCCAGATAATTTGGACAAAATTAAACAAATAGAAGGTGTTTCGTCGGTTGAACGATCACAAAAAGTCCAACCAATGATGAATCATGCCAGAAAGGAAATTGGAGTTGAGGAAGCTATTGATTACCTAAAGTCTATTAATGCTCCATTTGGGAAAAATTTTGATGGTAGAGGTATGGTTATTTCAAATATCGATACTGGAACAGATTATAGGCATAAGGCTATGAGAATCGATGATGATGCCAAAGACTCGATGAAATTTAAAAAAGATGACTTAAAAGGCACTGATAAAAATTATTGGTTGAGTGATAAAATCCCTCATGCGTTCAATTATTATAATGGTGGTAAAATCACTGTAGAAAAATATGATGATGGTAGGGATTATTTTGACCCACATGGGATGCATATTGCAGGGATTCTTGCTGGAAATGATACTGAAAAAGACATCAAGAACTTTAATGGCATAGATGGAATTGCGCCTAATGCACAAATTTTCTCTTATAAAATGTACTCTGACGCAGGATCTGGGTTTGCGGGTGATGAAACAATGTTTCATGCTATTGAAGATTCGATCAAACACAATGTCGATGTTGTTTCGGTATCATCTGGCTTTACGGGAACAGGTCTTGTAGGCGAGAAATATTGGGAGGCTATTAGAGCATTAAGAAAAGCTGGAATCCCAATGGTTGTTGCTACAGGTAATTTTGCGACTTCTGCTTCAAGTTCTTCATGGGATTTAGTGGCCAATAATAATCTGAAAATGACCGACACTGGAAATGTAACGCGAACTGCAGCACATGAAGATGCGATAGCGGTCGCTTCTGCTAAAAATCAGACAGTTGAATTTGATAAAGTTAACATTGGAGGACAAAGTTTTAAATACAGAAATATAGGAGCTTTTTTCGATAAAAATAAAATCCTAACCAATGAGGATGGGTCAAAAACTCCAAATAAATTAAAATTTGTATATATAGGCAAAGGTCAAGACCAGGATTTGATAGGCTTGGATCTTAAGGGCAAAATTGCAGTAATGGATAGAATTTATACCAAGGATTTAAAAGATGCTTTTAAAAGAGCTATGGATAAAGGCGCACGTGCCATTATGGTTGTAAATACTGTAAATTACTACAATAGAGATAATTGGACAGACCTTCCAGCTATGGGATATGAAGCGGATGAAGGGACTAAAAGTCAAGTATTTTCAATTTCAGGAGATGATGGTGTAAAATTATGGAACATGATTAACCCTGATAAAAAAACTGAAGTCAAAAGAAATAATAAGGAAGATTTTAAAGATAACTTAGAACAATACTATCCAATTGATATGGAAAGCTATAATTCTAATAAACCGAATGTAGGTGATGAAAAAGAAATTGACTTTAAATTTGCAGCTGACACAGACAAAGAACTTTATAAAGAAGATATTATAGTCCCAGCAGGGTCTACATCTTGGGGGCCAAGAACAGACTTGCTTTTAAAACCGGATGTTTCAGCACCTGGTAAAAATATTAAATCCACTCTAAATGTTATCAATGGTAAATCCACTTATGGTTATATGTCAGGAACTAGTATGGCAACTCCAATCGTAGCAGCTTCTACTGTTTTGATTCGACCAAAATTAAAGGAATTGCTTGAAAGACCTGTCTTGAAAAATCTTAAGGGAGATGACAAAATAGACCTTACAAGTCTTACAAAAATAGCCTTACAAAATACTGCAAGACCGATGATGGATGCAACCTCTTGGAAAGAAAAGAGTCAATACTTTGCATCACCTAGACAACAGGGAGCAGGTCTAATTAATGTTGCCAACGCTTTGAGAAATGAAGTTGTAGCAACTTTCAAAAATACAGATTCTAAAGGTTTGGTAAATTCATATGGTTCCATTTCTCTTAAAGAAATAAAAGGTGATAAAAAATACTTTACAATTAAGCTTCACAATACCTCAAACAGACCTTTAACCTTTAAAGTTTCTGCATCAACTGTAACTACAGATGCTCTAACTGATAGGCTAAAACTCGATGAAACATATAAAGATGAAAAATCTCCGGACGGGAAGCAAATTGTTCCAGAAATTCACCCAGAAAAAGTCAAAGGAGCAAATATCACATTTGAGCATGACACTTTCACTATAGGTCCAAATTCCAGCTTTGATTTAAATGCGGTTATAAATGTTGGGGAAGCAAAAAATAAAAATAAATTTGTAGAATCATTTATTCATTTTGAGTCAGTGGAAGAAATGGAAGCTCTAAACTCCAACGGGAAGAAAAGAAACTTCCAACCTTCTTTATCGATGCCTCTAATGGGATTTGCTGGGAATTGGAACCACGAACCAATCCTTGATAAATGGGCCTGGGAAGAAGGATCAAAATCAAAAGCAATGGAAGGTTATGATGATGATGGCAAACCAAAAATTCCAGGTACCTTAAATAAGGGGATTGGAGGAGAACATGGTATAGATAAATTTAATCCAGCAGGAGTTATACAAAATAGAAAAGATAAAAATACAACATCCCTAGATCAAAATCCAGAATTATTTGCTTTCAATAACGAAGGAATCAACGCACCCTCATCAAGTGGTTCTAATATTGCTAAAATTTATCCTTTAGATTCAAATGGGAATCCTCAAGATGCTCAACTTGAGAGAGGATTAACGCCTTCTCCACTTGTATTAAGAAGTGCAGAAGAAGGAGTGATTTCAATAGTAAATACAAATAAAGAAGGAGAAAATCAAAGAGACTTAAAAGTCATTTCGAGAGAACACTTTATTAAAGGAATTTTAAACTCTAAAAGAAATGATGCAAAGGGCATTAAATCTTCTAAGCTAAAAGTTTGGGGTGACTTGAAATGGGATGGACTCATTTATAACCCAAGAGGTAGAGAAGAAAATGCCCCAGAAAGTAATGACAAAAAAGATCCTGCTACTAAGATACGAGGACAATTTGAACCGATTGCGGAAGGCCAATATTTCTATAAATTTAAATATAGATTAACCAAGGATTACCCATGGCAGGTTTCCTATATTCCTGTAAAAATTGATAACACCCCTCCAAAGATTGTTTCAATTGATTTTTCAAACCCTGAAAAAATTAAGTTGATTACAAAGGATACTTATCACAAGGTCAAAGAGCAATACAAGAATGAAACGCTATTTGCGAGAGATCAAAAAGAACATCCTGAAAAATTTGACGAGATTGCCAACGAAGTTTGGTATGCTGGGGCCGCTCTTGTTAATGAAGATGGAGAGGTTGAAAAAAATCTTGAGGTCACTTATGCAGGTGAGGGTCAAGGACGAAATAGGAAACTTGACAAAGACGGAAATACCATTTATGAAATTAAAGGTGCAGGAGATTTAAGAGGCAAAATCATTGAAGTGATTGCATTAGACGGTTCTAGCAATTTCACAAAGATTCATAGAATTAAATTTGCTGATCATGCTGATGAAAATGGGATGATTTCCTATTATCTAGTAGATCCTGATCAAGATTCATCTAAATACCAAAAGCTTGGCGAGATTTCCGAATCTAAATTTAAAAATTTAGAAAATAGAAAAGAGGATAGTCTTAAAAAAGATACAACTGAAGTAGAACATCATCAAGAAAATGAAGAGTCTATCGAAGAAAAATCTAGCTTGACTATTCATAAAACTATTTCAACAATTAGAGACTTTGAAACTAAAGACTTAAAGAAACTAATTAAAAAGAAATTTAGAGAAGTTGATGACTTTACAAGTGAAACTGGTAAGAGAATAGAGGAATACGATTATAAATACGATGATAAGGGAAATATCATTGCTTATGACGATGGTAGTGCCTTACAATATGAAACTGAAAAACTTGATGAAATCAAATCAAAAATTTATGGCATTCTAAACCCATCTAAAGATGGACACTTTGAAATTCTTGGAAAGATCAGTAATGTTTCTAAAAATGCCAAGGTATACTATGGAAATAACTATAAATCGATAGAAATCAAAACGACCAAGTATGATTCCCACTCAAAAACGATGACATTTGATTTATACGCTAATATTAATGATATTGTGGATGGATTAGCTTTTGCAGGAGATATGAGGTTTTTTGTCAAAGATGATGGTCAGATAAAAGCTGAAACTAAAATTAGAATGCCTGAAAAAAATAAGGAAACTAAAGCAGAATATCCGTATGCATCAAGTTATGGGAATGTAATAGAATTAGGAGAAGGAGATCTTTCAAAAAACAAACCAAACAATTTAACGGACATGGAATCTGGTAAAATCTATTCTGATTCAGAAAAACAACAATATCTGTTAAAGGATAACATCATTCTAAGAAAAGGCTATGCACTAAAAGTGACTACCTATAATCCTGGGAAAACGGATATGTTAGAAGGGAATGGAGTCTATAGCAAGGAAGATATAGCAAAAATCCAAAAGGCCAATCCTAATCTAAGAGTCTTATCAGAAACAACAATTTATGCTGATAGTAGAAATGTTGAAGATGGAAGAAGTACTCAATCAGTATTAATGTCGGCTTTGGACGGCTTTAACATTGTAAGATATCAAGTGTTTACATTTAAAATGAATGATAAAGGGGAGGCAATCGATAAAGATGGAAATCTTGTGACAGATCCTTCTAAACTGGTATTATTTGGTAAGGATGGTAAAGAGTACACTGGAGAAGATAAGTCCAACGTCGAAGCTATAAAAGAAGATGGCTCTACGTTATTTATTGATACCAAATCAGTAAATCTTTCAATGGACAAGAACTACTTTAATCCATCTAAATCTAATAAAATTTATGTACGAAATCCAGAATTCTATTTAAGAGGTAAGATTTCTGATAAGGGTGGTTTTAACTGGGAGTTGAGAGTTAATGAATCAGTTGTAGATAATTATTTAATCTACGGAGATTTACACATTGATAACACTAGAGATTTTAACATTAAGCTTAATGTTAAAGACGGCGACATCATGGACTGGGGAATGAAAGACTATAAAGCAAACGGATTTCCAGATAAGGTAACAGATATGGATGGAAATGTTTATCTTCAAACTGGCTATAGCGATTTGAATGCGAAAGCGGTTGGAGTACACTATCAATTTTTATATGATAATGTCAAACCTGAAGTAAGCATTGATCCTAAGGGAAATACTAGTATCGAATATGCTAATGGAAAATCTGTAGTCTTTAACATCAATGATAAAAGAAATAATGGATTCGATGGTGAGATTCAAGAACAACATATTTATGTAAATGGAAAAGAATACAAATCATTTGATGATATCAAACAACTAACAGATAAGACACTAAACATTAAGATTGTTGTAAAAGATTTCGCAAGAAATACAACCGTAAAAGAATTCATTTTAAACAAAGATACGGGAGAGGTAAGTGAACTAAAACCTCATAGGGTAACTGTGACCATTCAAAATGGAAAAGAAATGAGTTCAACGATAGTGTCGGAAGAAGATTTTATGTTACCTGTCTATATGGGTGAATTAGAAAAAGGATACCAATTTGATGGTTGGGAAATTTCTGGTTTCGAAGGGAAAAAAGACGCCGGCTATGTTCTTAATCTATCAAAAGATACCTTTATAAAACCTGTATTCAAGAAAATAGAGGAGAAAAAGGAGGAGGAAAATAAACCTACTTTTGATGTATCGAAAAAGAAAGAAAAAACACAATCTAATTCAACTAATGATGTCAATAGTATTGTTTCTGATGAAAATGATAAAAACTTTGAAATTAACAAGAACGTTTATCTAAATGAAGAAGGGAACTTAACTAATAAAAATACCAGCATCAATAGTAAATCAACTAGTAACAATCCTAATGAGTTGCCAAAAACCGGAACAGCAAGCGGAGCCCAGACACTATTAGCTGCCGGAATCATGTTTATAGTAGGAGCTTTTCTTGGATTGAAGAGAAAAAATAAAGATTAAGACAAAAGCTATAGAAAAAATGGTTTATGTACTGAGATTAGATAGTGAGGTGATGACATAGTTTTGTGAAAATATTGATTTATAAATATATTATTTAGATTTCTATGAAAATGGGAGATTTAATAGAGATATATGTAAAAGCCTTGTCTCAGGACAGGCTTTTTCTAATGGAGATAAAAATTTCTTGACATCTATTCTCAGAGTGCTATACTAAAAGGGTAATCGCCGATTTAGCTCAGTTGGTAGAGCAACGCACTCGTAACGCGTAGGTCACAGGTTCAAGCCCTGCAATCGGCAGAATCAAGAAGTCCAAACGGGCTTCTTTTTTTGTAAATATAGGAAAGGTGGAACGTTTGAGATAGGTTCTATTTAACGTCAGAAACTCCTACTTATAAATTAAAACTAAAATTTATATTTTGTGGTATAATGTATTGTAATAAATACTTGTTTTGATACCAATCTAGAGATATTTTGATAGTTATTTATTCTAGAAATTTTTGCTTGGATTTTTTTTTAAAAGTCATAAAAGTTCATGGATAGTAACGAATGAAGTATCGTAAGCTTGCCTGAATATCAATCAAAAAGGAGAAAATTATGAATAAGAAAGAACGGGAAAAACAATTTGAAGAGATCAATGGACCTAAGCGGTCTGAATCAAAGTCGGCTCCGAATAAAAATATAAAAATCTATATTGGCATAGCACTCTCTGTTTTAGTCACTCTCATCTTGGTAAGTATTTTCTCATATCTTCTGATTGGAAAGAAAGAGTCAAATCAAACATCGTCTGCTGTTTCAACTACAGAGTCAACAAGTAAATCGTCTACAAGCCAAGGAAAAACAGATGAGACTGATAAGGATAAACAAGAGGAAATTCAAAAACTCAAGGATCAACTGACTGCTTTAGATACCAAAATTACGGAAGCAGAAGCACTTGTTAGCAAGTTGAAGAAAGAAACTGCTGTTCCAAAACTAGATATTGAAGCAATCAAGAACAATGATTTGTCTAGTTTAGAAGGTACTTGGCGTAGTCAATCTGGTAATGAATACATTATTAATGATTCTGGAGAGGTACGTGCGACTTGGTTTACAAATGATCAAAAGTACGAATCTGTAGTTGGATTAAAGGTATCAAAAGGTCAAGATAGTCGTAACCCTGAGACAGCGTCTATTAGTGCATGGGTAAAAGATTCTGTTGCTGGAGGATTCGTAGTAGTAGCTGTGCCAAGTGGAGTTGTTATGCAACCTGCTGATGACGGAAAGATTACGGATAAAAGCAATCATGCTGAGGAAAGACTACTTTCAGGACAAGATTATGGGTCTATGTTAATGAAACCAGAAAATGTTTATTATCGTGTGAAACCAGATACCAGTAAACTTGAGGAAGCAGAAAAGAACTTAGCTCAACTGCAAGCTGATCGTGAAGCAATCAAATCTTCTCTAGAGTCAAAGGAAAAGAAAAACTAGATGGTATTCGTTCAAAAATACTGTTGCAATCGGCAGAATCAAGAAGCCCATTAGGGCTTCTTTTTCTTTTGTTACAAATACTCAACCACTTAGACAGAGATATTGACCAGATAGGCAAAAGGGCTTGTTCTTGAAAAATTCCTCTGCTATAATGATTCATGTAAGGGACGTGAGGGGTCAGTATCAGACAACTCAAGAACCAAAAAAAGAAAATGGAGACAAAAAAATGAAAAAATTATTGGGACTTGTATTTTTAGTAGCAGCAGCGCTAGTATTGTATTTCGGATCTGTTGGATGGCCAAGTTTGGATGTCAACCTCTGGTCACTGATTCCAGTTGGCTTATTCCTCTATTTCACTCTAGAAAATCTTTTGAAAAAAGACTATAAGGCTAGTCTGATGTGCTTAATTATTGCTTTTATCATTGCAAATGCTATTTTTGATCTCTTGCCCATTTCAAGTGGTTTGGTGATTGGTGCCGGTGTGCTAGCTTGTGTAGGACTTGGCTACCTCTTTCCTGATAAGGATAAAAAAGAAGATAAATAAAAAAGTCTCGAGATTTCTCGAGACTTTTTTTACGGACCAGCGTAATATTTTTGAATCCCTTTTACGATGCCTGCGACCAGTTTATCTTGGTAGTGGCTATCTCTAATTTGTTGGTTTTCGGAGAAATTATCCATATAACCAAGTTCTAGGAGAACGGCTGGTTTGGCTGTTTCGCGTAGTACGGCATAGCTGCTCTCCAACAGACCAGCGTCTTTGGCCCCTGTTTCTGCTAGGAGAGAGGAGTGGATGGCAGTGGCGAGGCGTTTGCTTTCACTCATACGATCTGGGTGATTGTGCCAGTATTTATTAATCTTACTTGGATAATCAGGTTCATCGCTATAGGAGTAGGTTTGAATACCGCTCGCTTTTGAGTAGGTATTACCAGTAGCGTTGAAGTGAATACTGATAAAAATATCCGAGTTGGTTTTATTAACCATACGAGAACGTTCGGTAACAAAATCAACGTCAATATCACTATCACGAGAAGTGAGGACCTTGTAACCTAGTTCTTCCAACTTACTACGAAGCTTACGGTAAATCTGCATGTTGAGATCTTTTTCAGCTACATTGTAGTAAAAGGCACCTGAATCTCGACCACCATGCCCAGGATCTAGGAAAATGGTATTGCTGTATTGGCCTTTTACAAATCCACCTTCAGTTGAAACTTCAGAAATCCATTGGCCGTATTTTTGGAACAGGTGTTCCTTACCGTCTATCTTGTAAGTTCCTGAAACATAATGTCCATTATCATCTAGGTAGTAGCGTGCTTTGTCAGAGTTATCGTAAATCCATTCGCTCTTTGCCATGTAACCACCTGACTTGAGGTAGTATGCTCCAATCCACTCCTGATTTGCATAACGACCATCCGCTTTTAGATAGAACCAGCTCTTGTAGGCTTTATCGAAGATCCACTCATTCTCCGCCATGGCTCCACTGGTTTTAAGGTAGTAGCTTTCTTTCCATTTGTCTGCTAGCATCCCACCATTCTGGTCAAATGAGTACCAGGAACCCTGAATCTTTTGCCAGTTTTCTTGGACATATCTCCCTGACCCGTTCGCATAGAACCAAGTATCCTTGATTTTGACCCAGTTGTTTTCTGCCATAGCTCCACTCTGGTTGAAGAGGTAGCCCTTGAAGGTTGTCGCACTCAGCATTCCACCGTCTTTGTCAAAGTAGTACCAAGAACCGTTGATTTTCTCCCATTTATCCTGTGAGATCTTTCCAGAAGGAGCGACATAGTACCAAATTCGATCTAATTTTGTCCAACCCTTTTCTGCCATAGCTCCGCTTTTTGTGAGAAGATAGCCGTCAACGGCAGTGTTGCTGAGCATACTTCCAATTTGGTCAAAATAGTACCAAGAGCCGTTAATTTTTTTCCAGGTGTTCTGAGCTAGTCGTCCAAAGGAATCAGCATAATACCATTGATTGTCCAGTTTGGTCCAGCCATTTTCTATCATGACACCATCTTGGTCAAAGGCGTAGCCTTTGTAGACAGTAGAATGAAGACGATTACCATCTTGATCGAAGTAGTACCATTTGCCTTGGATTTGTTTCCAGTTCAAAGCAGGTTTGTCATCTTGGTAAAAACGCCAGTGGTGATTTTCTTGGTACCACCCTTCTTTTTTTGTCTTGTCTTCTTGCACATCTACTTTCGGAAGAACTTCTGATTTAGAGTTTTCCTCAACACTTGATTCTTTCTTTTCTTCTTTGGCAATTGCTTCCTTGACAGCAGATGTCGATTGAGTTGTGTTTTCTTCTCCTAAGACGGATGCGGGTGCTAATCCTGCGATTGAAAGGATTAAAGCACTGGTCAGTAGTATCTTTTTCACTTTCTATTTCCTAACTTTTTCTTTTTCCCTTTTTCATTTTTCTATTAATTATCGAATTGAACTTCTTCTAGTAAGTATTCGATAAAGCGTTCGCCCATCTTAGACAGGCTGGTTTTTTCATGCTGGATATAGACTAGTTCAATCGGGTCGTCAATGTCCAGTGGAATGGAAACGATATTGTCCCCGTTGAGGTTACTGTTCAAAATCCCTGTTGCAATGGTGTAACCATCCAAACCAATCAAAAGGTTAAAGAGGGTGGCACGGTCACTGACTACGATGGATTTCTTGTGGTGCTCTTGTGAAAGAATCTCCTCTGAAAAGTAGAAGGAGTTGTGCGTCCCCTGGTCATAACTGAGGTACGGGAAGTCTTCCAAATCAGCCAGTTTGACCTTGTCTTTTTTAGCTAGAGGGTTGGTCTTGCTGACAAAGATATGGGGTTGGGCTGTGAAGAGGTGGTGAGCTAGCAGGTGATTGTCATCTAGCATTTTCGTTAAAACATCGCGGTTGTAGCTGTTTAGGAAGAGGACACCGACCTCGCTACGGAAGTTCTTGACGTCATCGATAATCTCCCAAGTCCGAGTTTCACGAAGGAAAAGTTCGTATTTTTCCATATCACTTTTCTTGAGCAGAGAGACAAAGGCATTGACTACAAAGGCATAGTGCTGAGAGGAAACACTGAATAGTTCGCGGTGGGCAACAGGATTTTTATAGCGTTCCTCCAGAAGCTGAGTTTGCTCGACAACTTGACGAGCGTAGGAGAGAAACTCCATCCCATCACGGGTTAAGGTAATGCCCTTGGGATTGCGGATAAAGATTTCAATGCCCATTTCATTTTCCAAGTCTCGAACGGCATTTGAAAGACTGGGTTGGGTGATAAAGAGTTGCTTAGCTGCCTCATTCATAGAGCCAGTTTCGACAATTTTGATAATATAGTGTAGTTGTTGAATTCTCATGTTTTTATTGTACCATACTTGCAGAAGAATGGGCAATGAAGACGAAGAAAATAGGGGGAAAGAGCCGGTCTAGTATTGAAAAAAAGTCTAGAATCTGCTAAAATGGAAGCTATGAAAACATTCTATGATGTGCAGCAATTTCTCAAACAGTTTGGCATTATTGTTTACATGGGGAAGCGCTTGTATGATATTGAACTGATGAAGCTCGAACTCTCTCGGATCTATGATGCAGGTCTGATGGACAAGCTAGACTATCTAGAGGCGGAAGCTGTTCTTCGTAGAGAGCACAAGATAGAATTAGACTACATAGAGAAAAATGGAGATAAGAACTTATGACAATTTGGGTTTTGTGGGGAATCGTACTAGCGATGGCGGCATGGATGGGGTATAACTACCTTCGTATTCGTCGTGCGGCTAAGATTGTGGACAATGCAGAATTTGAAGCCTTGATTCGGAAAGGGCAATTGATTGATGTCCGTGATGCAGCAGAATTTCACAGAAAACATATCCTCGGAGCTCGCAATATTCCTTCAAATCAGTTGAAGTCAAGCCTTGCAGCCCTTCGCAAGGATAAACCTGTCCTTCTCTACGAAAACCAACGCGGACAACGAGTGACTAATGCAGCACTTTATTTGAAAAAACAAGGTTTCTCTGAGATTTATATCCTTTCTTATGGGTTGGATTCTTGGATTGGGAAGGTCAAGACTAGCTAAGATCAAGGAAAAAGTTGATAAAGTCGGTCTCCTATGCTAAATTAATAAACATTTTAAGGAATTTGTAGAAAATGCTAGAAAAGAAGAAAAACCCGCTTTTAGTGGGTATCCTATCTATCATTCTTAGTTTGTTATTTCCGTTGGGAGGCATTCTTTTAGGTATCGCCGGTATCTTGTATGCTAACGAACTTCAAAAAGAGTCTGGACTTGATTATAAAACAGAAAGAATTATAGCTATTGTAGGTATTGTTCTTTCTGATCTTAACTGGATTATTGGAATTATCTTACACATGAGTTAAAGAAGATA
>NZ_AJRC02000011.1:0-62799 GCF_000298695.2 Streptococcus sp. GMD3S
CGTTTATGAAGTTTTTCGTAAGCTATAAATTTAGCAATTTTTTCTAATTCCCACTCTTGAATATTTGGATAATCAATTAGTGCTAAGTGATATATTCCATCCCATTGCAAACTATATTCTCCATTATAAATTTTTAAAATCATCTAATCACCTCACTCCATTATACTACAAAAGGAGGGGCAAACCTCCTTCTACACTATTTTCCCTTAAATTCCGCAAAAGTCTGTAAGATTTTAGCTGCCACTGCTGGAGAAGGTTCTCCTTTTTGCTCTACCGTTTCATCTGCATATGGAGTAAGGCCAGCAAAATCGCCTATCTGAACTGAATAAAGAGATGTCTTAAACAGTTCAATATCGTTTTGGTCATTTCCAAAAGCGATGAAGTTCTCCCCACATAACTTTTCAACAGTTGTCGCCTTATGAGTATCCAAGGGATTAACATAAAGGCACTTTTCATGCTCATGATAAGACAGATGAGCCTGTCCTAGTCTTTCTAGCTGACCAAGCAGATCATCAAGCAAATCCTCATGGTCACCCATATAAACGACTACCTTAATCGGAGTACCCAAGTCCTCGAGTTTCTGATGACGAGCTACCTTTAGGGGATCCACACTTGAGAAAAATGGAATCTTCTCTACAATCTGACCACTATAGTCAAAGCAATCATCTACAAAGAAAGGGAGATTATAAGTCTGGCAATAATCCACTAGCGCCTGATAAACTCTAGCATCGAGATTCCTTTCAAAGATACCCTTCCCCAAATGATAGGCTACACCGCCATTCAACCCTATGACCAAGCGCTGACTGAGTTCAGGGCCTAATAAACCCAAACAATCCCGATAAGAGCGAGCTGAGGCAAACACAACCTCATGCCCATAATCTTCAGCCTTTAAAAGAACCTGCTGAATCTCCTCATCTATGGTCATGTAGTCAAAAGATAGCGTTCCATCCAGGTCAAATACGAATTTCATCTTCCTAGTCCTTGTTTAGTGTTCGAAGCGCTGCCTGATAGGTTTGCTCCATTAGCATGGTAATCGTCATAGGGCCAACTCCACCCGGTACAGGTGTGATGTGGCTGGCAAGTGGTGCAACAGCATCATAATCAACATCTCCACAAAGCTTGCCATTTTCATCTCGGTTCATCCCAACGTCAATGACAACCGCTCCTGGTTTGACAAAGTCAGCAGTCACAAACTTAGCGCGACCGATAGCAACCACTAGAATATCTGCCTTAGCAGCCACCTTGGCAAGATGATGGGTGCGTGAGTGGGTCAAGGTCACAGTCGCATTTTTAGCCAAAAGAAGCTGGGCCATCGGCTTCCCGACGATATTTGAACGACCGATAACAACCGCATTTTTACCTTCTAGATCAATCCCATATTCATGAAACATTTCCATAATTCCTGCAGGTGTCGAAGGAATCATAACTGGATGACCAGACCAGAGGCGACCCATGTTTAGGGGATGGAAACCATCCACGTCTTTTTCGGGGTCAATGGCTAATAACACTGCCTCTTCATCGATATGTTTTGGCAAAGGTAATTGAACTAAAATCCCATGCCAAGCTGTATCTTGATTGTATTTGGCAATCAAGTCTAACAATTCAGCTTGGGTAATGGTCTCTGGAACTCGCACGACTTCACTACGGAAGCCAGCAGCGAGAGCTGACCGTTCCTTGTTGCGAACGTAGACTTGGCTGGCAGGATTGTCCCCCACCAAAATCACTACCAATCCTGGAACTAGACCTGTTTCTTCTTTTAGTTTGGCCGTCTTTTCAGCCAACTGTCCTTGTAACTTAGCTGCAAGAGCCTTCCCATCAATAATCTGTGCCATATCTCTTCTCTTTTCTATCAAATATCCTCTATTATATCAAAAAATAACTCGCCATTCTAACACTTCTTGCCTAATGGACCTTATAGTCTGAAACTATAAGAAAAAGCCCTTATCGAGCTTTTATGCCTATTTATACTAAGTAAACTTGTCACGCTTTCTTTTTGACTTTTGGAGCCGGTAAGACTTCATACATCTCCTTAATTAATCTCGTTAGAAATGACTTATCTTCAATGTCTTCTATCAAAATCATCTCCTTAGCTCCTTCATAAGGACGTTCAAGCCTATTCTGTCTCAGTTGATCCATGACCACCTTCACAGGCTTCAGTAACAAACGATTATCATAGATTCCCCCAATAATCTTCCCACGATAATAAAGGATATACTCTCCCATCATTGGACGATAACTCATCTCCTCTAGCTCTGATAGCTGTTCGAGAATAAAATCTAAATATTCTTTACTGGAAGCCATGATGCCTACTCCATTTCTTCTAAAAATGAGGTCTTACAAAACCTTACTCAAAAATTCCTTGGTCCGTTGTTCTTTTGTTTGATCGAAAATCTCCTCTGGTGTTCCATCTTCGACAACAACCCCATCCGCCATAAAGATAACACGGTCTGCTACCTCACGCGCAAAGCCCATTTCATGAGTCACAATCACCATGGTCATCCCTGACTTGGCAAGGTCTTGCATAACAGCTAGAACTTCTCCAACCATCTCAGGGTCTAGGGCTGAAGTCGGCTCATCAAAGAGCAAAACATCTGGCTCCATTGCCAGTCCACGTGCGATAGCAATCCGTTGTTGCTGACCACCTGACAAACTCTGTGGATAGGTCGTTGCCTTATCTGGCAAGCCAACTTTTTCTAACAGTTCCTGTGCTCTTTTCTTCGCAACTTCCTTGCTTTCACCTTTGGTTTTAATTGGTGACAAAGTGATATTTTCCATCACTGTCATATTGGGAAAGAGGTTGAATTGTTGGAATACCATACCCATCTTTTCACGCATGGTAAAAAGGTCATTTTTCTTATCCGTAATATCGACTCCTTCAAAGATAACCTTACCTTTACTTGCTTCTTCAAGGAGATTCATCGAACGAAGGAGAGTTGATTTCCCGCTACCTGACGGACCGATAATGACCACAACTTCTCCACGTTTAATCTCAAGATTGATGCCTTTTAAAACTTCATTTTTCCCAAAAGACTTATGTAATTCTTCAATTTTAATCAAGGTTTCTGTCATTATTTCTTGTCTCCTTGTCCAATATGTTTTTCAAATGCTTTCAACGCTACTGTCAAAACAGAGGTCATAATCAAGTAGTAAAAGGCTGCAAATAAAAGTGGAGTCAATGGTAAATAAGTTGTTGTTGCTACTGTCGTTGCACCATTCCACAACTCCATCACCCCAATCGCCGACAAGAGGGAACTATCCTTGATAATGGTGATAAATTCATTTCCTAGAGCTGGAAGAATATTTTTGATAGCTTGTGGCAAAATGACATAACGCATGGCATTTTTCGGACGAATACCAAGAGAGTAAGCAGCCTCTAACTGCCCTTTAGGAACCGCATTGATCCCAGCACGAACAGTTTCTGAAACGTAAGCTCCACTATTCATAGAAATAATCAGAATACCAGGAATCAAACGAGAAAGATCAACTCCTAAAATTCCCACTTGGATAGTCGGAGCATTGATATGCATAAGAGCAAAGGCAATCATTATTTGAACCATCATCGGAGTTCCACGGAAGATCCAAACATACACATTTGCAAACCAAACGAGCGGTTTAAAGTGTGAACGTTGAGCAAAGGCCAGTAACACACCTATAATGGTCCCTAAGCAGACAACAAGGATGGAAATCAATACGGTAATCAGAGCACCATAGTTAAAATATGGTAAATACTTTGGTAAAAAAGAAAAATTCATATTCAATCAACTTTCTATGTATTAGATTGTATGATTATAACATGAATTGAATTAAAATGCAATCCTTTTTCCCCTGATTTTAACAATTAACTTGATAGAATAGAGAAATAGAGAGAAATCACAGTTTTTTTCTAGTCAACTACCTCTTGTTTATGGTAAAATAGAAACGATAAGAAATGGAGGAGAATCAAAATGGAATCACATTTGGTTAGAATCATTAACCGCCTAGAAGCAATGACAAAAGATGGTGGAAATCTAAAACGTAATTTTGAACGTGAAGGTGTTGTTGTCGCAGAAGTTGCATACAGCCACGACGAAGAAAATGGATCACTCTTCACCCTTCGCGATGTAGAAGCTCGTGAAACTTATACCTTTGATAGCATTGATTTAATTGCAATGGAGATCTACGAACTCCTTTACTAATATAAAAACAACGGGCAGTAAGTCCCGATGAATGAGAATCCTTTTTGTCACCACAAATGGGATTTTTTCTTACCTTCAAGCTGCTTAATTCTCCATAAATCCTTCTTTTAAAAACGACCACTTCCCAATCTTTTTACTTGCTTTACACCTTAATCATGCTATAATGAGAGTATAAAACTTTGACTATTCTTGACCTTTTTCTTAGACCAAGAATAAGAATGAAATGAGGTAGATGTATGCTCTGTCAAAACTGTAAAATTAACGACTCAACAATTCATCTGTATACCAATATCAATGGACAGCAAAAGCAAATTGATCTCTGTCAAAATTGCTATAAAATTATCAAAACAGATCCAAATAATACCCTCTTTAAAGGAATGACTGACTTAAACAATCATGACTTTGATCCTTTCGGCGACTTTTTCAATGATTTGAACAATTTCAAACCTTCTTCTAATAACGTCCCTCCAACTCAATCTGGTGGAGGATATGGAGGAAACGGTGGTTATGGACCTCAAAACCGAGGCCCACTTCAAACACCACCTAGCCAAGAAAGAGGACTCCTAGAGGAATACGGTATCAATATTACTGAGATTGCTCGTCGGGGAGATATTGACCCTGTTATCGGTCGAGATGAGGAGATTATCCGCGTTATCGAAATCCTCAACCGTCGAACCAAGAACAATCCTGTCCTTATCGGAGAACCAGGTGTTGGTAAAACAGCCGTTGTTGAAGGTCTAGCTCAGAAGATTGTCGATGGGGATGTTCCCCATAAACTTCAAGGCAAGCAGGTCATCCGTCTGGATGTGGTCAGTCTAGTCCAAGGAACAGGGATTCGAGGCCAATTTGAAGAACGTATGCAAAAGCTCATGGAAGAAATTCGCAAACGTGAGGATATCATCCTCTTTATCGATGAAATCCATGAAATTGTTGGTGCAGGATCTGCTGGCGATGGCAATATGGATGCAGGCAATATCCTCAAACCAGCCCTTGCCCGTGGTGAATTGCAAATGGTTGGTGCCACTACTCTCAATGAATACCGCATCATTGAAAAAGATGCTGCTCTAGAGCGCCGTATGCAGCCTGTCAAGGTAGATGAACCAACTGTCGAAGAAACCATTATCATCCTTAAAGGGGTTCAAAAGAAATACGAAGATTACCATCACGTCAAGTACACTGATGCTGCTATCGAAGCTGCTGCGAATCTTTCCAATCGCTATATCCAAGACCGCTTCTTGCCAGACAAGGCTATTGACCTGTTGGACGAAGCTGGTTCAAAGATGAATCTAACGCTGAACTTTGTTGATCCTAAAGTGATTGATCAGCGCTTGATTGAGGCTGAAAATCTCAAGGCTCAAGCTACACGAGAGGAAGATTTTGAAAAGGCTGCTTATTTCCGCGATCAGATTGCCAAGTACAAGGAAATGCAAAAGAACAAGGTGACCGATCAGGATACTCCAATCATCAGCGAGAAAACCATCGAACATATCATTGAGCAGAAAACCAATATTCCTGTTGGGGAACTCAAAGAAAAAGAACAGTCTCAGCTTATCCATCTAGCAGACGACCTCAAAGCTCATGTCATTGGGCAAGATGAAGCTGTCGATAAGATTGCCAAAGCCATCCGTCGTAATCGTGTTGGACTTGGAACTCCTAACCGCCCAATCGGAAGCTTCCTCTTTGTCGGACCAACTGGTGTCGGTAAGACAGAACTCTCTAAACAACTAGCCATTGAACTCTTTGGTTCTGCTGACAGCATGATTCGCTTTGATATGAGTGAATACATGGAAAAACACAGTGTGGCTAAATTGGTCGGAGCCCCTCCAGGCTATGTAGGCTACGATGAAGCTGGTCAGTTAACGGAAAAAGTTCGTCGCAATCCTTACTCACTCATCCTTCTCGATGAGGTCGAGAAAGCCCACCCAGATGTCATGCACATGTTCCTTCAAGTCTTGGACGATGGTCGTTTGACAGATGGGCAAGGACGTACAGTTAGCTTTAAGGATGCTATCATTATCATGACCTCAAATGCCGGTACGGGTAAGGCCGAAGCCAGCGTTGGTTTTGGGGCGGCTCGTGAAGGACGTACCAACTCTGTTCTCGGTGAACTCGGAAACTTCTTTAGCCCAGAGTTTATGAACCGTTTTGACGGCATTATCGAATTTAAACCTCTCAGCAAGGACAACCTTCTCCAAATCGTCGAACTCATGCTTGCAGATGTCAACAAACGCCTCTCTAGCAACAATATCCACCTCTATGTGACAGACAAGGTCAAAGAAAAGTTGGTTGACTTGGGATATGATCCAAAAATGGGGGCGCGTCCACTCCGCCGTACTATTCAAGACCATATCGAGGATGCCATCACTGACTACTACCTTGAAAATCCAAGTGAAAAAGACCTCAAGGCAGTTATGACAAACAATGGCAAAATTCAAATCAAATCTGCTAAAAAAACTGAAAAAACAGAAGAGATTACTTCTGAAATAGAAGAATAAATCTCATAAAAAGAACAGGAAACAAGATTTCCTGTTCTTTTTTTAATTCTCTTCTTGAACTTGATAGCGAAGAATTGTTTTCAATTTGCTTGGCTCCGTTCGATGAAGATTAGTGAGATAAATTTCTCGGTGTACTTCCGAAGTTCTTTTGAGTTTATGAAGTTGACAAAAATGCTCCATCTCTGCAAAAGTCTCATTTTCAGTATCAAAAGGTCCTACATGAAGCATAGCAAGGCTTTGGCCTTCTTCTATCATTTCAAAACGAATAGCCTCATAGAGAATATTTGGCTTCTTGATTTTGACCTCTTCCAAAGCTTTTTCAAATAGTTCTCTCGTAATAAAATCGGGTTGCCCAATCATAATGCTATAAGAAAGCTCACTTTTTACCAGTTCTCCCTCCTTCTCCTTTTTCCATACACCTTCTAAAGGAAAGACAGTAAAATCAGTGTAAACCTCATCCAGAGGAGCTTTTTTATACTTCATCTTTATCGCATAGGCTAAGGCATATAAGGCCCCTACGCGTTCTGAAAAATCTTCTTGATTTGGATCACCTTTACCATCAATCACGATATAGGATTGACCTAGTACCTGCAGGATGCTGGGACTAGCTTTCACTTGATAAAGATCTTTTGCTTCCTTTCTCCATTCGTATTTCATTTGGTTCCTCTCCTTTCTATCTCTAGTATAGCACCAAAACCCTGACATCTTTTGTCAAGGTTTGTAAAGTTTTTGGATTTTTTCTACTCTAGAAAGCAATTCCTTCTTCAGATGATTGGGGGCGAGTATTTCCACCCCATCTAGATAAGACAGGAGGTAAGTATACAGACTTTCATGCTCTGGTAGGACTGTCTTGACATAATAACACCCATCTTTCCCCAAGCTAATCTCATCTTCTGAAAAATCTTCATAAACCCGGAAAGCAAGCTTGGGACTAAACTTCAAGGAAACTTCGATTTGATGTGCCACTTGATCTGAACCATCAACCCAATCCTCCACATTTTTCTGCTTCACAGTTTCAGTTGTTAGGTGATAATTCCTAATTCTAGACAATTTGAAAAAACGCCACTCTTCCTTCAAACAACAGTAGGCATGAAGGTACCAATCTCTCTTTTTAAATACGAGTCTAAAGGGCTCGACTGTACGAATCGTTTTCTGACTACACCCACCTAGATAAGTAATCACCAGTTGCCTTTTCTCTAGAATAGCATGTTTGATGTTATCAAATAATTCTTTTTGACCTTCTCGCTTTCTCCAGTCAGTCAAATCTACTTCTATCCAAGGGCTAGTAGAAACTTGAAAAATAGATTCCAACTTTTCAAGTAACAAATCTTGCCTGTCATTTGTCAGGGCTTGAATTCCTTGCAAAGCTGATAGAAGTTCTAATTTTTCATCCTCCGATACGAGAGTACGATCCAGAACAAAGTCCTTCATTAAAAAGATTCCGCCTGACTTCCCAGGTATCGAATATAGAGGAATCCCCGCCATACTCAACCGCTCAATATCGCGATAAATCGTTCGTACAGATACTTCAAATAATCGGGATAATTCAGGAGCCGTTGTACTGCCTTTTTCTAAAAGTAGATACAGGATACGAAATAGTCTTGATTCTGCCATAAAATCACCTCTCTTTCATTATACCAGTTATAGTGCTAGGTCTGGAAAGTTTAACTAGACAAATATTAATCCAAACAAAGTAGCTTTTTCTGCACAAGTTCGTTGGTTTATTCTTGACAGCTTGCCCCTCGTCCATTATGATAATAATAAAGATACTAGAGAATGAGGAAAATGCAATGGCAAACCCAACTTTTGGTGAAAAAAAAGAGAATGTGACCTACCAGCCCCGCTATGGTGTGTACGCAGTTATTCCTGATGCGGAGAAAAAACAAATCGTCTTAGTCCAAGCTCCCAATGGTGCTTGGTTCTTGCCAGGTGGAGAGATTGAAGCGGGAGAAGACCATCAAGAAGCACTGAAGAGAGAACTCATCGAAGAACTCGGTTTTACTGCTGAAATTGGAAGCTATTTCGGACAAGCTGATGAGTATTTCTACTCTCGCCACCGTGATACCTACTACTACAATCCAGCGTATCTCTATGAAGCTATTTCTTTCAAAGAAGCACAAAAACCATTGGAAGATTTCAATCATATTGCTTGGTTCCCTATTGATGAAGCAATTGAAAAACTCAAACGTGGTAGCCATAAATGGGGAATTGAAGCTTGGAAAATCCAGCATGGAATTGGCTAAAATACACGATTTTATCCAAAAAGTGCTATAATAGAATTAGAAAATCGGAGGAACTGTTATGAAGCTTATCAACACGACTAATTCACACTCGCAACTTGTTAAAAGCCAATTAGAAAGCACAGACGCAACTCTTGTCGAGGTCTATTCTGCTGGAAACACAGATGTAGTTTTCACGCAAGCCCCGCTTCACTATGAAATCCTCATTTCCAACAAACACCGTGCTATTCGTGAACCTGAAATCGAAACTATCCAAGACTTCTTCTTAAAACGTAAAATCGACAAAGGAAGCATTGATGAAGCCAATATCAAGACGCTTTATTCAGATAAATTGATTGAGATTTCAATCCCTATAAAATAAGAAGACCAGCCAAAAGCTGGTTTTCTTTTGCAAAAAAGATTGGCAGTGCACAGCTACCAATCTTTTAGTTTTATTTCACAGCTTCTTTTAATGCATCTACCTTATCCAAACGTTCCCATGGAAGGTCAATATCTGTACGTCCCATGTGTCCATAAGCCGCTGTTTGACGGTAAATTGGACGTTTGAGATCCAGCATTTGGATAATTCCCGCAGGGCGAAGGTCAAAGATTTGACGCGCTGCTTTTTCAAGCTTGCTTTCAGCTACTGTTCCTGTACCAAAAGTATCGATACGAACAGAAACAGGTTGCGCCACCCCGATAGCATAAGCCAATTGCACTTCTGCCTTCTTAGCAAGACCTGCTGCAACGATGTTCTTGGCAATGTAGCGAGCTGCATAAGAGGCTGAACGGTCCACTTTCGTCGCATCCTTACCAGAGAAGGCACCACCACCATGACGAGAGTAGCCACCATAGGTATCCACGATAATCTTACGACCAGTCAAACCTGAGTCCCCTTGAGGTCCACCGATTACAAAGCGACCAGTTGGATTGATGAAGAATTTGGTTTGCTCATCCAAGTAAGAAGCTGGGATCACCTCTTTGATAACCTTGTTAATCACATCATTGTGAATTTGTTCATTGCTAACTTCTGGATCGTGCTGAGTTGAAATAACGACTGTGTCCACACGTACCGGACGGTCATTTTCATCATACTCAACCGTAACTTGTGATTTAGCATCTGGACGGAGATAGCTGATTTCACCAGACTTACGAAGTTCTGCCAAACGACGAACCAACTTATGACTGAGTGAGATTGGCAATGGCATGAGTTCTTCTGTCTCATCCACCGCAAATCCAAACATAAGACCTTGGTCACCAGCACCAATCAAGTCAAGCGGATCTTGATCTGCATTTCCACGGACTTCCAAGGCTTCGTTAACTCCTTGGGCGATATCTGGTGACTGCTCAACAAGCGACGGATGAACTCCCACCGTCTCCGCAGAAAAACCATACTCTGTATTGGTATAACCAATCTCTGCAATGGTATCACGAACCACACGGTTGATATCCACATAAGCATTTGTAGAAATTTCACCAAAAACATGGACCGAACCTGTGTATACAGCTGTCTCGGCAGCAACGTGCGCATCTGGATCCTTTGCTAAAATAGCATCCAAAATCGCATCTGAAATTTGGTCTGCAATCTTATCCGGATGCCCCTCAGATACAGATTCAGACGTGAATAATTTACGTTCTGACATAAAAATGTCCCCCCTTAAAAAATATTGTTATAGAGTTACAAAGTACTGATAGGAAAACTACTAGTAATGAATACCTACCACCTTATCGGGACTATATAACCTTATCATTATACCACTTTTTACTTTTTTTTGCAGTATTTTCTCGAAATCGAAAAAAGAACCTTACGGCTCTTTTCTCGTCATAAAAATTCGGCTTGTACTCCATAATACAGAAGGTCATACCTGTGCTTATCTGCATACTTCGTTTACAAACTACCTATTTTTTATCTGCTTTTTCCTCACAATGTTTTAACAAACAATCTTCCAGTTAGGCTTACTGTTCCTTAGACTTTCTATTGCTTACAGTTAAGCCAAGTCCAGCCATTAGGAGGCCAAGTCCCACAATACCATAGTTCGCTGTATCATTACTTCCTGTATCAGGGAGTTTCGCCACTTCTTTTTTATAAGCTGTAGCTACTGGAACTGTGGTAGTTGGAGTCGCACTTCCTGTCTGAGCAACAGGTAGTGTTGTACGACGTTCTAGGTAAAATTGGTAATTATCTTTCGTTACCTTGTAATTGTGTCCTTCAGTCACAGTTTCAACAATCCATGTAGTTGCATCCTTAGTTAAAGAATCAGCCAAGTTACGATTAATATTCATTAATCGACCTTCAGATACAAAATCTTTATAGCTAATATCGGTCCCTGTCGAAGTTGCAACAATTCTTTCGATTTTTGCGGCTTTCAAAGACGCAAGAGTATTCGCCATCGTTGGAATTGAAGGATCCTCCTTCATTGGAGCATCTGTCAACAATACGACAAACTTTTTATTTTTAGGTGACTTAGACCAGTCGTAGGTTGAAACAATTTGTGTAAGAGTAGGTGTAGATGTTTCAGGGAAGTCTCCACCATGTGCAAGCTTAATGCCTGCTAAGGCTTTTTCAAGCTCAGCTGGGTCAGAGGTAAAATAAGATTCATTAAATTTTGTTAAAATTGTACCCTCATCTGCTAATCCACCTATACGTCCATATACTTCATCACTAAAGGTAGCTAATCCAAAACGTGCTGCTACTCCATCTTTAGCAAGATTTCTTGCAAACTCATTGATATTGTTACGGACAGTGTCAATAGTTCGAGACATAGATGCTGAACGGTCAACAACAAAAACGATATCGGCAGAGTTAGATTTTGAAATCGTTCTTGTCGCTTTCTTGATTTCGACTGTAGTTGTTTTATCAACACGTTCATATTGGGTATAAGAATTTCCATCTTCATCTTTCCCACTCACTGTACTCTCAGTTGTTTCAGTCTTTGGAGCAGGAAGTTCTTCACTTTTTACAGGTGCCACTTCTGTCTTTGTGACTTCAACTGTTGCAGTTTCTTCATGAATCTTTTGATCACCTTCTTGGCGTTCTTTCACGTCAATAGGTGAAACCTTCTTAGAAACATCAACAAGTTCTCCAGGTTTTGCATCTGATTGGTTAACGACTGGTTTCGCCTCATCAGCTTTAATTTCTGCTACAGCAGCTTCGACTGCCGATTTATTTGCTTCGGTTTTCTTTACTGTTTCAGCTGAAGTAGATGCCGGTTGTGTTGTTTCATCTGCAGACACTTGTCCGACCTGAGCAAAAGCAAACAAAATTGCTACAGAAGCCAACCCAACTTTCATTTTACGGAATGAAAAACGTTGTTGTTTCATAAATGATTTATCCATAGAAGTCCCCTTTTCTTTTCACGGATCAAATGATATAATCCGATTGTTTTATAGTATGATAACACAATTTTGTATAGTTTTCAATTTTTTTCCTTATGATTTCAATAAAATATTGCTCTAAAAAAGGTTTTAAAGCAATTACTGTTTTATAAATCAAATTATTTAAAATATATAATTATTATCTCCTTTGAATATTTCCGGAAATAAAAACTCAGTAGAATCACCTGATTCTACTGAGTTTTTAAAATGTTTGGCGTTTGGCTTTTCGCTCAGCACGCCCACGTGCGCGATTTTCAGCACGCTTGGTTTTGCGGCGTTTTTCATCCACCGCCCATTGAATCTTCTTCTTATAGCCAGGTTTGACTTTTTTCTTTTTCTTTTTAACCAAGCCAATCATTTCAATATCAAGCTTATCCTGCTTCTTTTCACGATTAGCACGACGATCACGGTCATAGGTATCTTGAAACTCTCCGTCTTTGACCATCTTAGGAGTAAACTTGATCCCTAATTTCTCCAACTCACGGATATCCGAGTCATCACTAGGCTGGTAAAGGGTAATCGCTGTACCAGGCAGTCCGTTGCGCCCAGTTCGTCCAACACGGTGAACAAAGAAAGACAAGTCTTGCGGAATGGCATCATTGATAACATGGCTGACCCCTTCAATGTCAATTCCACGCGCTGCCAAGTCTGTTGCAACAATGTACTCAAAATCCAGATTTTTCACCTGATTCATGATCCGTTTGCGTTCACGAGGAGCAATATCTCCATGAATCTTAGCTACCTTCAATCCTTGAGCAGTCAAGTAGGCATGTAACTCATCAGCACGCGTTTTTGTGTTAACAAAAATCATTGCCAAATAAGGCTGCATCAACTGAGTCAACTGATAAATTTGAGCATTCTTGTCGCGGCCCTTGGTCGAAATCAACCAGTTATCAATCGTATCTGAGATAACTGTTTTAGTCTTGATTTTTTCCATAACAGGATTTGACAAGTATTTCTTCAAGAACGGTTGCAATTTTTGAGGAATCGTCGCTGAAAAGACCATGAATTGCAAGTCTTTTGGAAGGCTCCCTGCAATCTTATCAACGGTTTCCAAGAATCCCATATCCAAGGTCATATCGGCTTCATCAATTACAAAGGTCTTGGCCTTGTGAATAGCCAAATCACCAGATTTGACCAAGTCATAGATACGACCTGGCGTTCCGATAACGATATGTGGTTGGTTGCTGGCAAGTTTTTCAATCTGACGCGCCTTATCCGTACCACCTACATAATTAACCACACGAACTTCGACATCTGAGTGAGCTGCAATCTGACGAGCTGCTTGGTAGATTTGAGTAGCCAACTCACGACTTGGAGCAGTAATGACTGCTTGCACACTATCGCTAGTTTCATCTAATTGCTGGAAAATGGGTAACAAGAAAGTATGAGTCTTTCCTGAACCAGTTTTTGACTCGCCCACCAAATCACGACCTGCCAGTACAATAGGAATTAATTTTTCTTGTACCTCTGTTGGAGTCGTAAACTTTAACTCCTCCAAGGCTTCTACTATATAATTTTTAAATTGAAATTTCTTAAATGACATACTATCCTCGATTCTATCCTTTCAATTATACCATATTTTATCCTATTGCAGTAGTCCCATTTGAGTCTCAGTCCTGTAGTAAAGATTCGAATAGATTAAAAGGTTGGAACCTCTGATTCCAACCTCTTTCATTATTTCCAGGTCAATACAGCATTCAAACCATAGTGATCACTGACTTGTGGACTATTTTGTCCATCAAAAACTACTTGTAAACTCTCTACTTCTAACTCTTTGGTCGTAAAGACGTAGTCGATTCGTAGTGACTCGGTATTGCCTTTCCAACCATCAATTTCTGGTGGAACGGTATAGCTACCACTTCTTTCTTTCGCAACTTCAAACGCGTCTTGCAATCCTAATGGGCTAGCTAAAATCGCTTGATAGCCTTCCTGACCAGCTGGATTATTAAAATCACCTGCTAAAATCAGAGGTTTGTTCAACTCTTTTAGTACAGCCTCAAATCGTGCCCATTCTTCTTGGAAACCTTTATCCCACCAAGAGAGATGAACGCTTGCAAGAGCAAGTTCCTTACCTTCAACCTCTGTCTCAGCCAAGGCAACGCGACGAGTATGGTAGTCCGTTGGATCATCTACATCTGATACTAAAATCTCACGCGCCTTGATAGGTGTTTTGGATAAGATAGCTACACCTTCATGGTAGCGGTCATAACCAATATGATTGTAAGCCCAAGTCCAGTAGTAGTTTTTCCCTTTCTCAGCCAATTTTTCGACCAGGAGTCGGACATAGTGATCCTGATGAATGGGTTCTGCTGATGGTAAAGCTTGATAGTGAGTGTTAACCTCTCCCTCAGGCGAAGTCATTTCTTGATTGATTTCTTGGAAACAAATCAAATCATAGTCTTTATCAAGAATATCTTGGAGCAAGAGCTGGAATTTTTCTTCTGCTTCTTTCTCCATCCAACTATGGGTATTGAGTGTTAAAAATTTCATGCTTTTCTCCTAAAACAAGAGGTTGGAAAACAGCTTCCAACCTCAAGTATATTACAATTCTACTTTAGCAACTGCTGTTTTAGCTGCAAGAGAACCTGTTTGTTCTAATTTAACTGATTTAAGGACATCACCATTTGTAAAGACAACCACTGTTGATGTTTTACGTCCTGCTTCTCGAATAGCATCCAAGTCAGCTGTGACAAGAAGGTCACCAGCGGCCACTTTTTGTCCTTCAGAAACATGAACAGTAAATGGTTTTCCTTCAAGACTTACTGTATCCAAACCAATATGAACAAGCACTTCAAGACCTGAGTCAGTGACAAGACCAAGAGCGTGTTTTGTTGGGAAGATACTTGATACAGTACCAGTAACTGGAGATACAATGTTACCATTTGCTGGCTCTACTGCAAATCCATCACCCATCATTTTTTGAGCAAAAACTGGATCTTCCACTTGTTCCAAGGCAACAACTTGACCGTCAGCTACTGAGTAAATATCCTCAGTTACACCCTTGTAATGTACAGTATTTTGTTGAGTTTCTGTCATTTGACTTGGAAGAGTTTCAGGAATTACTTCACCTGAGTCAAGGATATCTTGGATATCAGATTTCAATACGTCAGCTTTTGGTCCGTAGATAGCTTGGACTCCTTGTCCTTTCATGACAAGACCCATAGCTCCTTCTGCTTTCCATTGTTCCTCAGTACCAACGCGATCTGCGTCTTTAACAGTTACACGAAGACGAGTCATACATGCATCCACATCTACGATATTTGCACGACCACCAAGAAGGTTAATGATGTTTACGGCTTGAGAAGCTGCTGCAACTTTTGGAGTTCCAGGAGCTGCTTCTTCTGATGCCCCTTCAGCTGTTTCGTAGTTTCCGTTACGTCCTGGAGTTGCGTAGTTGAATTTCTTGATCATGAAGTTGGCAATGAAGTACATGATAACCGCAAAGAGAACAGTTACCCAGATAAAGTTAACGATATCCATACCAATACCAGCATTAATTGCCAATGGTGTACGAGTCAAGAATTCAATTGAACCGAATGAGTGGACACGAAGGTGAACAATATCTGCCATAG
Organism: Streptococcus sp. GMD3S; assembly: GCF_000298695.2. Classification (GTDB taxonomy): domain Bacteria; phylum Bacillota; class Bacilli; order Lactobacillales; family Streptococcaceae; genus Streptococcus. Next base: position 15,840 of record NZ_AJRC02000011.1, read on the forward strand.
CAAAGGCAGCACCTTGAACTACTGAATAAACAAGGTAAAGAGGTGTTGCGATGAACATGAACATATACTCGATAGGTTCAGTAACCCCTGTCAAGAATGTTGCAAGGGCTGTCGCAATCATCATACCCTTGTATTGGTGTTTCTTGTCAGCATCAACATTGCGGTAGATAGCAACGATGACACCCATCAAGATACCAAATGAACCGATCATTTGTCCAACTTTGAAACGAGCTGGAGTGACTGTTGTAAGAAGGTGTTGGTATTGGTCAGCATTTGAACCTTTAAGGTTAACCAGGTCAGTTACCCAAGCAAGCCAAAGCGGATCTTGACCAAATACTTGTGTTCCTTTTGCTGCACCAGTTAACACTTCGTATGTTCCACCAAGAGCTGTATAGTTCATTGGGATTGTCAACATGTGGTGAAGACCGAATGGCAAGAGCAAACGTTCCAAAGTACCATACAAGAATGGTGCAAGGACTGGAGCAGTTTCTTGTGAGTTGGCAATCCAAATACCAAAGTTGTTGATACCTGTTTGAACTACTGGCCAAAAGGCAGCAAGTACAATTGCAGCAATAGTTGAACGAAGAATAACGACGAATGGTACGAAACGTTTACCATTGAAGAATGAAAGGGCATCAGGAAGTTTACGGAAGTTGTAGTATTTGTTATAAGCTGTTGCCCCAACAAAACCAGAGATAATCCCTACGAAAACCCCCATGTTAAGTGCTGGTGCCTCAAGAACGCTGATAAAGTAGTCAGCAACCTTGATTGAACCACCAAAGAAGGTAGTAACCATTGCTTCAGGGTTTTTCAACATATCACCTGTAACACCGAAGATAGTACCTGTGATACGGTTAATCAAGATAAAAGCAAGTCCGGCTGCAAATGCACCACCTGCACGTTCTTTTGCCCAGCTTCCCCCAATAGCAAGGGCAAACAAGATATGAAGGTTACCGATAACCCCCCAACCAATTTGCTCAAGGATTCCACCTGTAATCACTAGAGGAGCAAGGTTTGGGTCGATCATCACGATTGATTTACCGATTGAGATCATCAATCCCGCCGCTGGCATAACGGCGATAACCACCATTAAAGCCTTACCGAATTTTTGCCAAAATTCGAAAGACAAGACATTTTTGAATGTAGCTTTCATCATTCAAATCTCCTTTATTTTATTTAGGCAAACGTTTTACGAAAACGTTTGCATTTAGTTATGTATTAATTATACCACTTTTATTTTTTTTGTAAAGGCTTTTATAAAAAAATTGTCTATTTTTTTAATTTTTAGAAAGGAAAAAGAGAAGTTTACGAAAACTTCTCTTTTAAATATGTATTATTTTTCTGATTTGTTCTGCAATTTGCATTTAAATCCAACTAAATCTTCAAGAATCGACGCATTGAAATCCCTGAACCAATTGAACCAATGAAAATTCCGATTATAAATAATAGGACTGTCATCAGAGGGATAAACACATCTGGCGTAATCATTGACAAGTTTTGACCTACCAAAGATTTATTGACCGATTGATAAACCATATTGTAAACAAAGAATACAAGGACTGAAGGAATTGCTGCACCGAGCAAGCCAATAAAAGCACCTTCTAGCAAGAATGGACCACGGATATAGCCATTTTTCGCTCCTACAAGACGCATGATCTGAATCTCACGACTACGTGAAATAATGGTGATACGAATGGTATTGGAAATGAGGAAGACTGCGATAAAAATCAAGAGCCCTGCAATAACCAATCCCCAAACACGGATAAAGGAAGCCAATTCAAAAAGTCGTTGAGTGTTGGCTCCACCATCTTGAACCTCTGATACTCCCTCAATTTTCTTAGCTTCTTCAGCTACCGTTTTAACATCACTCGGAGAATTTGTATCGACGATATAGGCATCATAGAGAGGGTTTGCATCCCCTTCAAAGACCTTCCAATCGTCACCCATTGTTTCCGTCAGTTTTTCGTACTGTTCCTCTTTACTTGAGAAGGTAACACTCTTAACAGCAGGCATAGCTTTCAAAGCATCATAGACCTTGTGGTAGTCATTATTGGTAACTGTCTGACCTTCTTTTTCAATCGTTTCACTGTTATCAGCTACATCCTTACGAATGTAAACCATGACCCGAACGTTGTTTTCAATGTCGGTAGCCAGTTTTGCTGTATTAAAAATTACAGATGCAAACAGGGCAACGAGTGTTAAGGTAATCATAACCGAACTCACTGCTGCTACTGTCATCCAGCCATTTCGTTTTAAACTTTTTAACGATTCAAATAAATGGCGAAAAAATCTACTAATCATCGTATCCATATTCTCCTTTAGCTTCGTCACGAACGACACGGCCATTTTCAATGGCAATGACACGGTGGCGCAAGGTATTTACAATCTGGCTATTGTGGGTTGCCATCAAGACAGTAGTACCTTGGAGATTGATGCGTTCCAACAGATTCATAATTTCCCATGAATTATCTGGGTCCAAGTTTCCTGTTGGCTCATCGGCAATCAATACTTTAGGATTGTTGACAATCGCACGCGCAATCGCAATCCGTTGCTGCTCTCCACCTGAGAGTTCATTAGGGAAAGAGCGAACCTTATGTTTCAAACCAACCAGGTCCAATACTTCCATAACACGTTTTTTGATGTTGCGACGGCTCTCACCGATTACTTCCATTGCATAGGCAATATTCTCATAAACAGTCTTCTTAGGCAAGAGTTTGTAATCCTGAAAGACTACCCCGACACTACGACGTAGTAGTGGGACATCTTTCTTCTTAATTTTAACTAAATTAAAGCCTGCAACTGATAGGCTTCCTTTTTCGATCTTTACTTCTCGATATAAAGCTCGAATAAAGGTTGACTTACCTGCCCCAGAAGGTCCTACGATATAGGCAAACTCTCCTGATTCAATGGTAACAGATACACCACGCAGGGCAGTCGTTCCATTGTCATACTTTTTGACAACATCTCTCATTTCAATGATTGACATATGAGTTCCTTTCTATCTTAGCTGATTCGCCACTTGAGGTAGGCATCGATAAAACCATCAAGGTCTCCATCCATCACCTTATCTACCTGAGCAACTTCAAAGCTTGTACGGTGATCTTTTACCATAGTATAAGGCGTGAAAACATATGAACGGATTTGACTTCCCCAAGTGATTTCTTTTTTCTCACCTTTAAGAGAATCAACTTCCGCAGCTTTCTTTTCTTGCTCCATTTGATAGAGCTTAGCCTGCAACATCTTCATGGCACGATCTCTATTTCCATACTGGGTACGATCGACCGTTGATTGGACGACAGTTCCCGTAGGAATGTGTGTCAAACGCACACCTGTTGAAACCTTATTGACGTTCTGTCCACCAGCACCACCTGAACGGAAGGTATCCATTTTGATATCATCTTCACGAATCTCCACTTCGATGGTATCATCCAACTCAGGCATAACCTCTACGGATGTAAATGAAGTATGGCGACGTTTAGCAGAGTCAAATGGCGAAATACGGACCAAACGGTGAACACCCATTTCTGATTTAAGTAGGCCGTATGCATTGGGTCCTTCAAAAGACAAGGTCACAGACTTGATACCCGCTTCATCACCAGTTTGGTAATCCAAGACTTCTACTTTAAAGCCTTTGGCATTTCCATAACGAGTATACATACGAAGCAACATATCGCCCCAGTCCTGTGCCTCAGTACCACCAGATCCTGGATGGATTTCCAAGATTGCATTATTATGGTCATAAGGTTCTGACAAGAGAAGGGTCATCTCGTAGCTGGTCATCATCTTATCCAGTTCTGTCAACTGTTCGACCAGTTCATCATGGACTGACTCGTCTTCTGCTAAAAAGTCCAATAAAATCTCAACTTCATCCTGCAACTCTTCCATTTTACGGAAGGTGTTGTAGGTGTTTTTTAATTCATTTAATTCTTGCGACGTTTTTTGGGCCGCGATATTATCGTTCCAAAAATCAGGTTCTGTCATCTTGTTTTCCAAGATGGCAATCTCTTCCTCTAAGCCTTCGAGGTCAAAGAGACCCCCTAAAAGAAGCTAATTTTTCACGATTTGCGTCAATTTTTTGACGAATTTCTGAAATGTCCATAGATACTCCTTTTCATATCGTTTTATTATACCATAATCTCTCATTTCTTTCCATATTTTGCTTTTCACCGCTTTTGATGGCAGAAGAAAAGAGGCTTTATAGCCTCTTGTTTAAAGGACTTTGGCAGAGGTATGAGTGATCTCCTCCACTTGAATTCCTTCTTTTTCAAACTTTTCCTTTAATGCAATCAAATCGATTTTTCCATCAATTTGAACTTCGATGACGACCTTGCCATCCTTACGTGGAATGTTGACAGTATGGGAAATATTTAAATCCTCCTCTACAATTAGAGCTACAATTTTCCCCAGTACTCCGACTTCATTTTCTGTAATGAAACGAACACGAATCCCCTCTTCTCCGTATCCAGCGATTTCCAAGAAAGCCTGAAAAACATCGCGGTCTGTAATGACGCCGTAGACCTGATGATTGTCTACGACTGGTAATATCCCAATTTTATTTTTCAGCATCAGGTAGGTCGCATCTTCTAGACTAGCATAGCCAGAAACCGTCACGACATCTCGAATCATTACATCTTTTACTTTGGTTTTATTCAGAAGATAATTCATCTCATAGATAGAGAGACTGGTTGCTTTAGATGGGCTGGCTTCCGCAATGGTTCCTTCTGTTACCAATCCGACTAATTGATCGTTTTCGATAACAGGTAAACGGTGCAAACCTTGCTCGCGCATCAAATCTGCTGCGTGTGCTACAGTCGTATCTGGACTGATATAAACTACCTTACGGGTCATGAAATCTTTAACTGCCATGAGACTTCTCCTTCTATATTGCTACTTTTATTATACACTTTCTTAGAAAATCTATCAAACGCTTTCATCTCTTTTTCAAGATTTTGAATAATCTGAGAAGTTTGCATAAAATGCCAGTATAAATTAAGAGGGAACCGTAGTCCCCTCTCTTCTTAAATCGTAACAGTGTCTCGATCTTTTATCATATAACGTTTCAGTGGGCTAAGACTGGCTAGCCAATATAGTAGACCGCCAAATAGCGCAGTAAAACCACTACCCGTTGTGATTAAAAAGATTGGACTTTGAATTTGTGCAGTTACAGGGTTGTAAACAAATAGTACCGCTACCAATAAGGAGATAAATACGCAAGACAAGCCAACTAAGTTAAATCCTTTGGTAAACTCGTAGGCGTCATGCCCTTCAAGGAAATAGGCTGACCGCAAGTCGAGTTTTCGTTTTCTTAAGATAAAATAGTCGACAACAATCATACCAATAATTGGCCCCTGAATATAGGCGGCTAGGGAGATGAAGGATCCGAAATACTCTTCTACTCCTCCCCAGATAGTGAGTAGACTCACGTAAACCATGGCAATCCAAACCATTAGTCTATAGCTTACTTTTGGCATCCCGCTTTTGACAATCATACAGTTCACATACGATCCTGTCCCCTGGGTTCCAATATTGGCAAAGGCTACTAGTAGTAGACTTAAGAGAGCAAAGGCTGGGGTGCTTAGAGTTGATAGCATGGTTGTTGGATCACTTTCATACACACCTGTTTTGACAAACATGGCTAGAGCCATGACTCCACCTGTCGCAACGAAGAATGGAGCGACAACCCCGTATGATAAAGCTGTAGCCCAATAACCACTGCGTTCTGATTTTGCTAAACGCGGTAAAACCAATGCTTGTGTAGACCAAGAAAAGGCAAAGGCAACATTTCCTTCTCCAGAAAGCATGAAGCGTTCTAATGGCGTCAAATCTCCTTGAGTGGCTGGTTGGATATTCATAATATCAGTTATAGGAACGGCGACAAAGCAGATTCCAACGATAATGAGACCGACAATCAACAAGGCGATAACCAAGAAGCGATTGGTCCATTTAATCACTTCTGGACCTCCAAGAGCAATGAGAGTTCCAAGCAGAACACAGAGGGTACCAAGAATAGGCGCCCATACTCCCTTGTCTAAACCAAGTCCAAAATTATTTGCCAAATGAATCATAGAGCTGGCAAAAAGATTAGCTGCAACGGCGTACCAGCCAAAGTTAGCCAAGCTAATAATGGTTGATAGCAAGGCCACCCCTTTTCTACCTAGAACGGCTCTCAACCAAATCCACAAATCAATTCCATATTTAACAGCAAACAAGATTGGGAGACATTCGATAAAAACCCAGATAATGTTGAAACTAAAAATATTAATCAACATTTGATTAAAGGTCAAATATTGAGCCACATAGGCTCCTTGGGTATAACACCAAGTTGCGATGGCAAAACCACTTGTCGATAGAAAGAGATCCCAGAAAGAATATTGACGATCCTTATTGGTCATGGGAACAATTCCGGTTATGGTTTCTTGTTGGATATAGTCATTCATTTTAGACATGTTATTGAATTCCTCCCGTCATTGCTAAGATAATCAAAACAAGGTTGATTAGGACTATGGAGATGATTAAAATGAAATCACTTTTTAGGAAGGGTTGAACAAACTCGTAGTTTGGCGACTCCATTTCTTCCAATCTTCTCTTTGTTTCAGTTGCTACTAAATCTTCAATTTCGGATGTCGTTTTCATCTTAGTTTTCCTCCAAATACAAGTCAAGGGCCAGTTGTCCATATTGTTTGGTATAGCGATACCAGATGTAGAGGAACTCACCGACTGGTTTTCCAACACTCTCCTGGAACAAAGCCCACAAGAACCAATAATATGAGGTCACTGCTACATAAGCTAAGTAGTGACGTTTGGTTTTCTTATCTGGAACTCCTTGTAGATACAATTCTAGTACTTTTTCAGCATCCTCCACGGTATAATTGGAACACGCGATAAAGGTGCCCAAATCTCCTGCTGGCTCTCCCATTCCAGAATATTCCCAGTCAATCAAGCTCATTTCGCCTGCTTCATTTAACAAAAAATTAGGACTATAGGAATCTCCATGACAAAGGACAACCTGTTTCGGATCATTCTGTAAATAATTTTTGAGAATTGAGACAGTTTTATCCAATTCCTCGAGACCATCAAACTCAAATCGATTTCTAGCCTTCAATTTTTCTCTAAAATCATCAATCCCTTCAAATTGGTCAAAGGAATGTCCCGTTTTTTCTCCAGATTGGTGTAACCGTCTCAAGAGGTCCATTGCTTGTGCCACATCATCCCAATTATCATAATCCAGTTGCTTAGCATTAGGAATAAATTCTGAAATTTTCCAGCCCTCATCTTTGTTCATAGCTACAAAGGTACGGTCAATCTTTAATTTTGCAGCAATTTCCATAGAAGCTGCTTCACTAGCTCGGTCGATATAATTTTCTGTTCCCCTACCCGGATGACGGTAAACATATCTTTTCCCTAGACAGTCAAATGAAAATGATGTGTTGGTTAATCCATCTTTTAGTGGTTTGATATTGACAATATCTGAAGCCACACACTTTAATGTCTTACAGATATTATCAATAATGGCCGAATCTGCATTTACCAAATAACGTTCATCAAATTGACGTAGTTCATCTAGTGAATCAAATTCTTTAACAATATCCGCTGAATAGTGGCGCGCTTCTAAAAGGAGTTCTTTGACATGGCGACCATAGTAATCCTCCCAAAGCTGTTCCCGATAAGGTTCGTGTTTAAACTCGGTTTCTAAAACTTCCTTGAATTTCTCGCTGAATGCACGGTCGAAATAAACGTGCCCCACCATGGCCCAAGTATTTTCTCCACCAATCTGGATATCAATGATGGTGTGATTCGAATCCTCTATAACACAATATTCGTCCGTTTGACCTTCTGCGAATATCGTCGAGTAGTAACCTCTATAAATATATTGCTCAAAAGGATTTTCCACAAAATAATTATCCGATGAACAAATATACGTGTTGGAAAGTTGATCTTTAACCAACATAAGAGACGAACAGTTATTGTATTTGAAGTAATCATTATTCACTACAATTTTTACACCAAACTTCTCTGCAAGATAGAACATTTTTTCTTGAAGATAGCCTACAATAACGGTTATATCTTCTATTCCCGCTTCTTGCAGTTGTCTGATTTCCCTCTCTATCAAGCGTTCCCCCTTGACTTGAAGTAATCCTTTAGGAATCTCATAAGACAAAGGAGCAAAACGACTACTCATGCCAGCAGCCATTATAATGGCATTTTTTACTCGATAGGGTTCTAAAACTTTCTGACCTAGTTCTGTTAAGTGAAGCTCCTCATCAAGCCACTTCTCTTCTTTCAGTTTTTTCAATAATGTGTTGATTGTTCCTAAAGATAGGTCTAACTCTTCAGCTAACTGTCGCTGAGTAAATGTCTTTTCTTTATGTATCAACATAAAACGCAAAAGTTTAAATTGTTTTTCTGTTAGCATTCTTAGTCCTCCTGTTCAATTTTTTCTTACTCATATTATAATATGAACAAAAATGACTGTCAATTCAAATAGGGAAACAATGAGTAAAAATTAAGACCTTCTTCCCTTTCCTCAAAAAACATATAAATAAAAGAGCTCCTTATTCTGGAGCCCTGAAATATTTTATATTTTTGATAAGTAGTCGTATTAGGTTTCGCTTGATTGCAATCCTTATCCGCCGACTAAAAAGGTCACCCAGACTATAGAGGGATTACGTGCGCAATCTCCATCCACAACCTAAACTAGTCTCTCAGACTAGAGGAGAATTGCTTATGCAATCCTTATCCTCCGACTAAAAAGGTCCCCCGGACTATAGAGAGATTGCTTGCGCAATCCTTATCTACCGACTAAAAAGGTCCCCGGGACCTTTTTAGCCACCTAGATATGCTTTTCTGACTTCATCTGATGCTGCGAGTTCTTTTCCTGTTCCTGATAGGACGATCTTGCCTGTTTCAAGTACATAACCTCGGTCAGAGATAGCAAGGGCCTTGTTAGCGTTCTGTTCAATTAGGAGAACCGTTGTTCCTTGCTTCTGAATATCTTGAATGATATCGAAAATTTCTTGGATAAAGATCGGGGCAAGTCCCATTGACGGCTCATCCAAGAGAAGGAGCTTAGGTGTAGACATGAGAGCGCGTCCCATAGCCAGCATCTGCTGTTCACCACCTGAAAGAGTTGCCGCATCTTGGTTTTTACGCTCTTCAAGACGTGGGAAGCGTGAGAAAACTTTTTTCAAGTTAGCTTGATTTTCTTCACGATTTTTCTTTAAAAAGGCTCCCATTTCTAAGTTTTCCATAACAGTCAAACCTGGGAAAACATGGCGTCCCTCAGGGACTTGTGAAAGGCCACCTGCCACGATTTTTTGTGCAGGCAACTTTTGAATTTCTTTTCCCAAAAACTCAATTTTACCAGCACTTGGACGAACCAAACCTGAAAGGGTACGAAGAATGGTTGTTTTACCGGCACCATTGGCACCGATAAGGGAAACAACTTCACCTTCATTAACCTCGAAACTTACATCACGAACTGCTTGGATCATACCATAATGCACAGAGAGGTTTTCAACTTTTAACATAGACATTAGGCTTCACCTCCTAGATAAGCTTCGATAACACGTTTGTTGTTCTTGATCTCATCCGGAGTCCCATGAGCAATCAACCGACCATATTCAAGAACATAGATACGCTCAGTGACTTCCATAACCAAATTCATGTCATGTTCGATAAGCATGATGGTAATTTTAAATTCATCTTTGATACGACGGATCAATTCTGTCAATTCAGCTGTTTCTTGTGGATTCATACCAGCTGCAGGTTCGTCCAAAAAGAGGATCTTAGGTTCAGTTGCCAGAGCACGAACGATTTCTAATCGACGTTGTTGACCATAAGCCAGATTCTTGGCAAGAGTATCTGCGTCACCATCCAAATCAAAGATCTTCAACAAGTCCAAAGCTTTGCTTTTTAATTCTTCCTCATTCTTATAAAAAGCTGGTAGGCGTAGGAAGCTCGCAAGGACATGTTGTTTATGATGATTGCTAAATGCAATCAAAACATTCTCCAAAACTGTCAAGTCCTTGAACAAACGAATATTTTGGAAAGTACGACTGAGACCAAGTGAAGCAATCTTATAGGGAGTTTTCCCATTTAGGAGGTGACCATCTAGTGTCACAGTACCTTCGCTTGGTTCATAAACACCGGTCAAGAGATTGAAAAGGGTTGTTTTACCAGCTCCGTTTGGTCCAATCAGACCAACCAATTCTCCCTCGTTCAATTCAAGAGTGACATCTCCAACAGCTGTTAGACCGCCAAAATGTTTGGTTAACTGTTTAACTTCAAGTAATGCCATTAGTTTTGTCCCTCCTTCTTCGATTTTTTAAAGAAACGTGATAGACTCAATTCCCATGTCCCAAGAAGTCCACCTGGTCTGAAAATCATGACCAATACAAGAGCCAAAGCGTAGATAATCATACGTACGCTTGCTACATCCTGAAGGAGCATATTTAAAATTCCTAAAACAATCGCTGAAACGATGGTACCAGTAATCGATCCAAGTCCACCAAATACAACGATAATCAACACATTGATGGAATTAATAAAGGTGTAATCTTTTGGGACAACAGATCCGATAAAACCAGCCTGAAGTGAACCAGCAATACTTGCTGTAATGGCTCCAAAGACAAAAGCGATAATCTTGATCTTTGTGGTGTTTACCCCAACGGATTCTGCAGCAATCTCATCCTCACGAACAGATAGAGTAGAGCGTCCAATTGGACTACGTAAGAAGTTGAGAGTTGCAATAGTTGTGATCACCACAAATAGATAAACCATTTGCCAGTTAGTAAAGTTTGGAATACCCAAGATACCAGCAGCACCGTTGGTCAAACTGCCACCATTAATGATAAAGATACGAATGATTTCTGAAACACCTAGTGTCGCAACTGCCAGGTAGTCACCCTTCAAACGGAGTGTTGGGATCCCAACGAGCAAAGCGACTGCACCAGAAATCAAGGCACCCAAAACCATCGCTCCAAAGAAGGCACCATAGGTTGGTGATTTTGAACCAATAATCGCTGCTGCATAAGCCCCAATCGCCATAAAACCTGCATGACCGAGTGAAAATTGTCCTGAAAAACCAACGATTAAGTTCAAACCTACTGCAAGGATGATATTAATCCCAATTTGTTCTAAAATTTGTACATGGAATAGATTGAGAACACCAGCAGAAACCAGTACACTAATCAATCCATAACCCGCTAACAGAAGGAATAACCAGAGAATATTTATTTTAAGATTTGTCTTCATTGTTTACACCTTCTCTTTCACATTCTTACCAAGGATACCTGCAGGTCGAACAATCAGAATCAAAAGCAAGATTCCATACACGATAGCATCACGGAAATCAGACATACCAAAGGCAGTAGCAAATGTTTCCAACAAGCCAATCACAAATCCTCCTAGAGCTGCACCAGGAATAATCCCGATACCACCGAGTACGGCCGCAACGAATGATTTTAGACCTGGAGTCACACCCATCAAAGGTTCAAGAGAGTTGTAGTAAAGGGCAATGAGGACTCCTGCTGCACCAGCAAGGGCTGAACCCAAAGCAAAGGTAAAGCTGATTGTACGATTTACATTAATTCCCATCAATTGAGCTGCGTCACTATCAACTGATACCGCACGCATGGCTTTCCCCATTTTTGTTTTTTGGACGATCAATTGCAATAAAACCATCAAGAGTACAGAAACTGCTAAAATCATCAATTGAACATTTGTCAAGCTAATTGGTCCCAAGTCAAAGCGAACTGTTTCAATTGCTTGAGGGAAGGCACGAGTATTGGCGCCTACTAGATAAACCATTCCGTATTCCAGTAGGAAAGACACTCCGATGGCAGTAATCAATACAGCAATACGTGTAGAGTGTCGTAAAGGACGGTAGGCAAGAAACTCAATCACAACACCAAGTAGTGCGGTCCCTGCCATTGAAATAATTAAAGCTAAAAAGAAATCCATTTGGAAAGAATTAATCAAAAAGTAACCAATAAAGGCACCCATCATATAAATATCACCGTGGGCGAAGTTGATGAGTTTGATAATTCCATAAACCATGGTATAACCCAGAGCCAAAAGTGCATAAACACTACCCAGAATTAGACCATTCACAAGTTGTTGGAGCATAGCATTCACTCTTTTCTATCCTTATTTTTTAGAAAATTTCATTATTTTCACAAGTTCATAAACACCGAAACAGGGAGTGAGTCAAAGGCTCATTCCCCATTTCAATTACTATTCTAATGTTATGGTTTTACAACTTCTGCTTCTTCAACTTTACCATTGTTCATGGTCATCATGTAAGCAGTTTTCACAGTATTGTGGTCAGCATCAAAGCTTGTTTGACCAGTTACACCATCAAAATCTTTGGTTTTAGCAAGGTTGTCCTTGATCTCACCTGAGTTTTTAGCACCTTTTGCAGCATTTGCTACTAGGTAAACTGAGTCATAGGCCAAAGCTGAGAATGTTGAAGGCTCTTCATTGTATTTAGCACGGTATGCTTCAAGGAAAGCTTTAGCTTTTGCAGAAACATCAACTGTAGTTGAGAATCCAGAGATGAAGTAAATGTTTGATGCTCTTTCAGCAGTTGCTTGTTGAACAAATTCTTCACCGTTAAATCCATCACCACCAATGATTGGTTTATCAATTCCCATACCACGAGCTTGGTTTACAATTTTACCAGCTTCTGTGTAGTAACCTGGAACTACGATAGCGTCAAACTCTTTGTCTTTCATTTTAGTAAGGGCTGCTTGGAAGTCAGTATCACCTGCTACAAACGTTTCATCTGCTACAATCTCACCCTTGTAGGCTTCGCGGAAAGATTTAGCAATACCTTTTGCATAGTCACTAGCGTTGTCAGTATAAAGAACAACCTTCTTAGCATTCAATTTGTTTGTTACATAATTAGAAATAATCTTCCCTTGGAAGCTATCTTGGAATGTTCCAATAAATAGGTAATCTTGACCTTTAGTCAAACCGTCTTGAGTAGCACTTGGTGAAATCAATGGCACTCCAGCTTTAGTAGCGTTAGCTACAGCTGCAGCAGTTGCACCAGATGTCGCAGGTCCTACAATAGCTGCTACTTTTGATTGGGTAACAAGGTTTGTTGTAACAGAAGCTGCTTCAGCAGTTTCTGACTTGTTGTCTTTGTCTACAACTTCGATTTGTTTCCCATCAATTCCACCTGCAGCATTGATTTCGTCTACGGCAAGTTGGGCACCTTTTTGTTCAGCTGTACCGTAAGCTGCCACAGCACCTGTCTCTTCAAAGTTAAAACCGATTTTAATTGTTTTTTCGTCTACTGGATTTCCAGTTGTGTTTGACGCTCCTGACTTGACCTCTCCACAGGCAGCAAGAAGAGCCACACTAGCAAGAGCCACAAAAGATAGGGCAAATTTTTTCTTCATTTTTAATCTCCTTATAGTTGTTTCAAAAATTGTATGTTAAGAATATACCGAATTATCAGAAAATTGTCAATGTATTTGTTTAACTTTTTTAAATGATAACGTTTTCTTCAGTCCGATAGAGATTCCCAACGAAGGGGGGTTCTAGCTCTTGAATATGGCAACGTCTAATTTTCTTGATATATCTTTCCTTACCTAATCTCTCAACTAAGTCATCTAGCTCCTCAGTTGAAACATAGAGTTGCAAGTAACGATGTTTTTTAGAGTGGTAACAGATATCACCGTATTCCTGAATTTTTTTTGCATCTCGATTATAGTAGAGATAGATGATTAATCCTGATCGATTTGTTTTTTCAAACATGAGGAATCCTCTTTCTAAGAAATCTTCTCCTATTATATCAAAAAAAGCAAACTCCGTCGAGTTTACTTTCTAGGTTGCTTAGCTTAAAGAATTATTGGCCATGATTTCATCAATAAAGCCATATTCAAGTGTTTCTTGGGCACTCATCCAGTAATCACGTTCTGCATCTGCATGAATTTGCTCGACTGATTTACCAGAGTTATCTGCAAGGATTTGCTCCAAAGTCTTACGAGTTTTGAGCAAGTGCTCTGCAGCGATTGCCATATCGGTTTGTTGGGTACCACCACCTGTTCCACCCATTGGTTGGTGAATCATGTACTCCGCATTTGGAAGCATGAAACGTTTGCCTTTTGCGCCACTTGATGCAATAACAGTCCCCATAGATGCAGCCATCCCCATAACGATAGTTTGGACATCCGCTTTGATAAAGTTCATAGTATCAACGATTGCCAAACCAGCTGAAACAGATCCTCCAGGTGTGTTGACATAAAGGTAAATATCTTTTGTGCTATCTTGGGCATCCAAGAAGAGCAACTGAGCAATAACGGAGTTGGCCATGTTGTCTTCAACTGGACCTGTTAGCATGATGATGCGGTCTTTCAGAAGACGAGAGTAAATATCATAGGAACGTTCTCCACGGCTTGTTTGTTCAATAACTACAGGAATCATTCATTTCTCCTTTTATGTTTTATGTTGAATTTTCTTAGTCTTACGACTCAATACAGAACTATTATATCTTTTTGGTCAAAAAAGGTCAAATTTTTGCTCTATTCTCTAAACAGAAACAAAAACTCAACCTCCTTTCAAGTCAAAAACGAACTTCTAGTTTCACTATTTACTTTGGGATTTTATTTAGTACCGAACAAGCGGTCTCCAGCATCTCCAAGACCTGGAACGATATAACCGTGTTCGTTCAAGCGTTCATCCAAGGCTGCTGTAAAAATTTCTACATCTGGGTGAGCTTCTTGAAGAGCTTTCACTCCTTCTGGAGCAGATACTAGGCAGACAAACTTGATATTTGATGCGCCACGTTTTTTAAGGGAGTCAACAGCCAAGATAGCTGAACCACCCGTTGCCAACATTGGATCAACGACAAAGATTTGACGTTGGTCAATATCCTCAGGCAATTTCACCAAGTATTCAACTGGTTGAAGGGTTTCTTCATCACGGTACATACCGATATGACCAACTTTGGCTGCTGGAACCAAGCTCAAGAGGCCATCTACCATGCCGATACCTGCACGCAAGATTGGGACAATCGCCAATTTTTTACCAGCCAATTGTTTTTGAACGGTCTTTGTGATAGGTGTTTCGATTTCCACATCTTCAAGTGGAAGATCACGAAGTACTTCATATCCCATCAACATTGCAATCTCATCTACTAGTTCACGAAAAGCTTTTGTAGAAGTATCTGTACGTCGCAAGATTGACAATTTGTGTTGAATGAGTGGATGATTAATGACTTCAATTTTTCCCATTTTCTGAGTTCCTTCTTTCAATTTATTCTTCTTATTATATCAAAAAACGGTTTAAAAAGCTTTCTAAACCATTTATTTTTATTAATTTTTAAATCAAATCTGCCTCTTGAAGAGCTGTCTGAACAGTCTCTAATGGTAAATGGGTTAACTCGGTGCCTTTTTCTTGATAAAGGTACTGGGCATAGTCATCCATTCGGTACTGGTTGATATAAACCACGCGCTTGCAACCAACTTGAAGCAGTTGTTTGGTGCAGTTCAGACAAGGGAAATGGGTCACATAGGCTGTAAATCCTCTGGGAACCCCTCGCTCAGCCCCTTGGAGAATAGCATTAACCTCGGCGTGAAGGGTTCGAACACAGTGACCTTCAATGACCAGACATTCGTGGTCAATACAGTGCTCCGTTCCTGATACGGAACCATTATAGCCAGTTGAAATGACTTTATTGTCTTTGACTAAGACAGCTCCCACCTTGGCACGTTTGCAGGTCGAACGATTGGCAATCAGTAAAGCCTGGGCTGCAAAGTACTCATCCCAAGCCAGTCTTTTTTCTGTCATAAGTCTTCTCCTTATCCCCTATTTTTTGAAAAATGGCAAGCGTAAATCTGCAATCTTTTCAGCTGGAACCTTCATGCCATCCTTGATCCATTTGAGCAGAACCGATACGATGGCAGAACTCCAAAAGGAATGAAGGTAGCTACTAACGCCTTTTGATTTTCCGTGATATTTTTCTAGAAATTCCTGCATGGCTTGGACAAAAATCTTTTCCAAATGGTAGTCCAGAGCAAGTTGAATAACCTTGGCTTCTTTCTTGGCTGCGCGGAAAAGGTGTACCCAGACTAGATAAAGATCGGTTTTGACATCGTAGTGGCTCAACTGTTCCATAATATTATGGACACTGCGTTTAAAAACACTTTCCAAAATCTCTTCTTTGGAGTCATAGTTACGATAGAAGGCAGCACGAGAGACGCCCGCCCGTTTGACCAGCTCCGAAATACTGATCTTGGCCAAGTCTTTTTTCTCTAGAAGTTGCAAAAGAGCCGTCTCGATTGCTTCTCTGGTTAAAAAATTGGATTCTTGATTTGATTTTCTGAGATTTTCAAGAGATTTTTCAGATATTTTACGTTCAGACATAACAATTTCTTTCTACTTGTGACAACAGAGAGGTGGTACTTTTGTTTCAAGGGCTTTCATGATATAATTGTAAAAAAAGACAGAACCTTTGTCAATGTATAAGTGACAAAGATGGAGAATTTCTATGACTTGGAAGATTGTAGCTGACTCTGGTTGTGATTATCGTCAACTGGCAACTCCTGCTATTGATACGGAATTTGTTAGTGTTCCTTTAACCATTCAAGTAGCTGATCAGGTCTTTATCGATGATGCCAATCTTAACATTGACCACATGATGGAAACAATGTATGCGACTTCTGAGGCTTCAAAATCAGCTTGTCCTAGCCCTGATGATTACTTGCGTGCATTTGAAGGTGCTAAGCATATCTTTGTCGTTACTATCACTGGTACTCTTTCAGGTAGCCATAATAGTGCACAACTCGCTAAGAATATCCACCTTGAAGAACATCCTGACACTCAGATTCATGTGATCGATACATTGTCTGCAGGTGGTGAGGTTGACTTGATTGTCGATAAAATCAATAGCTTGATTGATCAAGGACTTTCTTATGAGGAAATTGTTAATGCTATTACAGCCTACCAAGAAAAAACGAAGTTGCTCTTTGTCCTCGCTAAGGTCGATAACTTGGTAAAAAATGGCCGTTTGAGTAAGCTTATCGGTACAGTTGTTGGCCTTCTCAACATCCGTATGGTTGGGGAAGCAAGTGAAACTGGAACCCTAGAACTACTCCAAAAAGCGCGTGGACCAAAAAAATCCCTTCAAGCAGCCTATGAAGAACTCATCAAGGCTGGCTACGCTGGTGGCCGTATCGTCATGGCTCATCGCAGCAATGATAAATTCTGTCAGCAATTGTCAGAACGCTTGCTGGAAACTTTCCCACAAGCGGATATCAAAATCATCCCGACGTCTGGTCTCTGTAGTTTCTATGCAGAAGATGGCGGTTTGTTGATGGGATATGAAATTAACTAAGATTATGAGCAACAAGAGATGCCAAGCATCTCTTGTTTTTTGTGGTACAATAGAGCTATGAAACATTTTGATACTATTGTCATTGGTGGAGGACCTGCAGGTATGATGGCTACGATTTCCAGTAGCTTTTATGGTCAGAAAACTCTTCTCATCGAAAAAAATCGCAAACTTGGGAAAAAATTAGCTGGAACGGGCGGTGGTCGTTGTAATGTAACCAACAATGGAACCTTAGATGACCTAATGGCAGGCATCCCGGGAAATGGGCGTTTTCTTTACAGTGTCTTCTCTCAGTTTGATAACCACGATATCATCAACTTTTTTACGGAAAATGGTGTTAAACTCAAGGTCGAAGACCATGGACGCGTCTTTCCTGCTAGTGACAAGTCTCGGACTATTATCGAGGCGCTAGAAAAGAAAATCACTGAACTCGGTGGTCAAGTTGCTACTCAAACAGAAATTATTTCGGTTAAAAAGATAGACGACCAGTTTGTCCTGAAATCCGCGGACCAGATCTTCACTTGTGATAAACTCATAGTCACAACAGGTGGAAAATCCTATCCTTCTACTGGTTCGACCGGATTTGGTCACGAAATTGCCCGCCATTTTAAGCACACCATTACCGAGCTTGAAGCTGCTGAGAGCCCATTGTTGACTGATTTTCCACATAAGGCCTTGCAGGGAATTTCCCTAGATGACGTGACCTTAAGCTATGGCAAGCATGTCATCACCCACGATCTGCTCTTTACACACTTTGGTTTTTCAGGCCCTGCTGCTCTACGTATGTCCAGCTTTGTCAAGGGCGGGGAGGTTCTCTCGCTAGATGTTTTGCCTCAACTTTCTGAAGAGGACTTGATTACATTTCTAGAAGATAATCGGGAAAAATCCTTGAAAAATGCTTTAAAAACTTTGCTTCCAGAACGCTTGGCAGAATTTTTGGTGCAAGGCTATCCTGACAAAGTTAAACAGCTAACTGAAAAAGAACGCGAGCAACTACTCCAGTCTATCAAGGCTCTCAAAATTCCTGTGACTGGCAAAATGTCTCTTGCCAAATCCTTTGTAACTAAAGGCGGTGTCAGTCTCAAGGAAATCAATCCCAAAACCCTCGAAAGTAAGCTGGTACCTGGGCTCCACTTTGCTGGCGAGGTCCTGGATATCAATGCCCACACGGGTGGCTTTAACATCACTTCTGCCCTCTGCACCGGATGGGTGGCAGGCTCCAATCCAATAAATACCAAGTAAGAAAGGAAGTCCTTTGGAACATATTATTTTACTAAGAGGCGTTACTCCTAATGGAAAAAATGCTATCCCGAAAATGTCTTATTTGGTAGATATTCTGACAGAAGCTGGTTTTCAACACGTTCGAACCTATATTCAAAGTGGGAATATCATTCTTGAAAGTGACTTAGATTTAGAAGAAATACGAGAACGCGTTCATACTCTGATAAAGGAAAAAATTGGGGCCGACTTAAAAATGGTTATCAAGAATAAGAACGATTTTGAAAAGATTGTTCATGAGAATCCATTTAGAGAAGACTATCTTTACGATCGTATACATGTGATTTTTTATCAGGGATTTATCCAAAGTCTGCCACTAGAAAAATTGAAAGCTGACTACGGTGAAGAAGAAATTTGTGTAGGTGATCACTGTCTCTACCTCTATCTCCCTAGAACTGCAAAACAAAAAAAGCTCAATACCAACTATCTTGAAAAATTGTTTGGCGTGGTTCTGACCATGCGAAAGTTAAACGTAGTTGAAAAACTATTAACCAAATAGTACTTGAAACCAGAAAAAATCAGCAGAGGTAACTCCGCTGATTTTTATTTTGTCTGTGTCTGAACATAAGTCGCAATGACATCTGATGTGTACTGGGCTGTTCCAGCTCCAAATTTGTCAATGTTTTCCTTAAACTCTGGGTTATAGACGTAGCCTTTGCCGATATGGCCGAAGACCTCAATAGAGCAGTCAAATCCATAAGTACGAATAGCTTGCAAGAGTTTGGCTGCTTGCTCTTGGTTTTCGACCGCTGTTGCAGCTAGCCCATTTTTAAGGTTTTGTGCCAAGGCTTGAAAAACTTGGTTGAAGGCGGCTGTAGCCTCATCTTCGCGACCTTTTTGGCGCTCGAGAGCCTGGCCCATGACTTCTTGTCCATACTTCTCTACCGCTTCTTGGTGGTATTTTTGATTGTCTTGATAGCTAAATCCAGTAAATTTTTCCTCAATCGTCATTTTTCTTTCTCCTTTTTGTTCTTGAATGGTTTTTTGCAAGGTGGAAATCAAGGTATCCAGATGTTGCCTTTCTTGGGTCAGATAGTCCAACTGTCTGGTCAAATGGGGCAATAAATCTGTCCTTTCTTCCTTTAACAGCTCTGCTATTTTTTCTAAAGAAAAGCCTAGATATTTATAATACAGAATGACCTGAAGTCGTTCCAAATCCTCTTGACTATAGGTTCGATAGCCGTTTTCTGACTTTAAAGGAACCAAGAGTCCTATCTTATCGTAGTGGTGCAGAGTCTTGACAGAGACACCTGAAAGCTGCGCAGCTTCTTTTATATGGTACATGATTTCCTCCTTACAAGAAATAGTATAACCCCTCCCCTTAGGTCAGAGTCAAGCGTTTTTGAGAAAAATTTTTAACTTTTTGAGAAAGGTGTGAAAACTTGAAAATGGTTTTCTTGACAGACCTTAGAAAACATGATAGGATAGTCAAGTCTATCAATCAAACAGAAGGCTCATAGAGAGCCATTGAGAGAGGGCTATTTGACAACTCAAGTAGCCTTTTCTTATTTTAAAAAAGGAGATTGGAGTTTCAACTATGTCAGAAAAATCGCAATGGGGCTCGAAACTAGGCTTTATTCTAGCATCTGCTGGTTCAGCTATCGGACTTGGAGCAGTTTGGAAATTTCCCTACATGACTGCTGCTAATGGCGGTGGGGGCTTTTTACTAGTCTTTCTCATTTCCACCATTTTAATCGGTTTCCCGCTCCTGCTGGCTGAGTTTGCCCTTGGCCGTAGTGCTGGCGTTTCCGCTATCAAAACCTTTGGAAAACTTGGTAACAATAGCAAGTACAACTTTATCGGTTGGATTGGTGCCTTTGCCCTCTTTATCCTCCTCTCCTTTTACAGTGTTATCGGAGGATGGATTCTGGTCTATCTGGGTATTGAGTTTGGGAAATTGTTCCAACTTGGTGGAACGGGTGATTATGCTCAGTTATTTTCTTCAATCATTTCAAATCCAGCCATTGCCCTAGGAGCTCAAGCAGCCTTTATCTTGTTGAATATCTTTATTGTATCACGTGGGGTTCAAAAAGGGATTGAAAGAGCTTCGAAAGTCATGATGCCGCTGCTCTTTATCATCTTTGTCGTCATCATCGGGCGCTCTCTCAGCTTGCCAAATGCCATGGAAGGGGTTCTCTACTTTCTCAAACCAGACTTTTCAAAACTAACTAGCGCTGGTCTCCTTTATGCTCTGGGACAATCTTTCTTTGCTCTCTCACTAGGGGTTACAGCCATGCTGACCTATGCATCCTACTTGGACAAGAAAACCAATCTGGTCCAGTCAGGGATTTCCATCGTAGCCATGAACATCTCGGTTTCCATCATGGCGGGACTAGCCATTTTCCCAGCCATGTCATCTTTCAATATCCAGTCGGAAGGGGGACCAAGCCTGCTCTTTATCGTCTTGCCTCAACTCTTTGACAAGATGCCTTTTGGAACTATTTTCTACATTCTTTTCCTCTTGCTTTTCCTCTTTGCGACGGTTACTTCCTCTGTCGTGATGCTGGAAATCAATGTGGGCAATATCACCAACCAGGACAACCGCAAGCGTGCTAAATGGAGTGCTATTTTAGGAATCTTGACCTTTGTTTTTGGAATTCCTTCAGCCCTTTCTTACGGTGTTATGGCGGATGTTCACATCTTTGGGAAGACCTTCTTTGATGCTATGGATTTCTTGGTTTCCAATCTCCTCATGCCATTTGGAGCTCTCTGCCTGTCACTTTTTACAGGCTATATCTTTAAAAAGGCTCTTGCTAAGGAGGAACTCCATCTCGATGAAAGAGCATGGAAACAGGGACTTTTCCAAGTCTGGCTCTTCCTTCTTCGTTTCATCATTCCTATTATCATCATTGTGGTTTTTATCGCCCAATTTATGTAAGCAAAAAGGACTTGAGTAATGAACTCAGGCCCTTTCTTTTTTATGGATGGCTAACAATCAATTCCAAACCTTGCCCTTCTAGGGTCCAAGTTTCAACATCACTTGGTAGGATAAAGTGGCTGCCTTTTTGGATTGGATAGTTTTTCCCGTCAACAGTCAGCTGACCCTGACCAGCCAGGACACTAAATAAGCTGTAGTCAACTGTCTTTTCGAAGTCAACTTTGCCAGTGATTTCCCACTTGTAAACGGCGAAGAAATCATTGGATACAAGGAGAGTGGAACGTAGATCATCTGCTTTGATAGTTACAGGACGGCTATTGGCAGGCTCTCCAATGTTTAAAACATCGATAGATTTTTCAAGGTGAAGTTCACGCAAGTTGCCCTTGTCGTCCTTGCGATCAAAGTCATAAACACGGTAGGTGGTATCGCTAGACTGCTGGGTTTCAAGAATCAAGATACCCGCCCCGATAGCGTGCATGGTACCACTTGGTACATAGAAGAAGTCTCCAGCCTTAACTGGCACTTTTGTCAACAGCGCATCCCAGTTTTTATCTTCGATTTGCTGGCGGAGTTCTTCTTTTGATTTGGCATTATGGCCATAGATAATCTCTGAACCTTCGTCTGCTGCGATGATATACCAGCATTCTGTTTTTCCAAGTTCGCCTTCATGTTCTAATCCATAGGCATCGTCTGGGTGAACTTGGACGCTGAGCCAGTCATTAGCATCGAGAATCTTGGTCAATAGTGGAAACACAGGTTCTGGACGGTTACCAAACAATTCACGGTGTTCTGCATACAAAGTAGCTAGGTCTGTTCCCTCGTAGCGACCATTAGCTACCTTAGAAACACCATTTGGGTGGGCTGAAATAGCCCAGTATTCTCCTATTTTTTCACTCGGGATGTCGTAGCCAAACTCATCACGTAGCTTGGTTCCACCCCAGATTTTTTCTTGCATAACTGATTGTAAAAATAATGGTTCTGACATGTCGATCTCCTGTCTGATTTTTCTCCCCTCATTATAGCAAAAAAAGAGTTCGAATTGAACTCTTTTTTCTATTTTATAAAGTAGGGAGAAGATTTTGTAAAAATAGTAACGAAACAATCTCTTACTTGATGGAGGAACCCCTAAAGCAGCAATCAGAAAGCTCGCTGTCAACGGCTATTCTCCTCAACTCTCATTAGACTTTCTTTACTTGAGAATCTATTTTTATGTACAAAAAAGACTGAAACCAGTCTTCTTTTTAAATCAAAGCTGTGATAGCCGTTACCAGACCAAAAATGATACCTGGCGCATTAGCAGCCGCAAGGGGAATATCTCTTTCTTTCTTGAAAAGACCGTAGTAAACCCAGAGACTACAGTTGATGGCTGCAACCAAGGGCTGGATAAAGTTCCCTTTTTGACCAGCCAGGTTGTTCATAATTTGCGGGAAGTAAGAGACGTACATCATAACAGACATGAAGGTCGCTACCCAACCCAAAACTTTCATTTGTTTTTCAGACATTTTCAAAACCTCTTTCATTTTTATGAATCATATTTTATAATCTTTTTTCAAAACAATCAAGTCTTTAAAACTTTTGTTATAAAGATATAAACTATCACAATCTTGTTATAAGAAAGAGGGAACAGAAAAAAGACCGAATTGCTCCGTTCTGTTTACTCAATCAAATATTAGAAAATGAATACTCCTTTTCAATGAATCGATTGATTGATGGTAAATAAGCCGTTAGAAATTATTGACAGTATCGAAATTTTCTAGTAAAATGAATTTTGTTAATACCTAAATGGTGTGTAGTTTTCTATCAACATAGTCAGGAGAAAAGGAACTTATGCTAAAAAAATTTAATGAATTGTCACTGAAAGATAAGGCTTATCTAATTGGCGGTTTGAGCTTATTAGTCATTGTGATCTCATTTGGTCTACTCAATCGTCAAACAGTAACTGTCAGTCTTGTCTTTACACAACTATCTGCTCCCTTGATTTTGGTGATTTTTACTTGTCTAGTAATCGGGATCATTGCTGGTAGTGCTATTGGTATTAGCTATCACCATAACAAGACTCAAGATCTGAGAAGCCGCATTGCTGAAGCAGAAGCGACTATCAATATAAAAGACAGGGAGCTTGTCCAGTACGAGGAACAGGTGCAACAATTAAAACAGGAAGCCAAACAATAAGTGTAGAAATCATAACCACCCGTGAAAACGGGTGGTTTTTTGTCTCGCACCTAACGGAGCGAGACGGACTGAAAGTCGCATAAATACAAAAAAGATCGAATTGCTCCGATCTTTTTAAGTTTCACTCCAAGAATGTTTAGATAAAAAATTTGATAATAGAATTACCTACTTCATACGATAAAAATCAATCACTAGACCAGCAGGCCCTTTAACTAATAAGGACTCTGTTCCCCAATCGGTTACAGTTGGTCCGTTTAAAACCTGGATACCAAGTTCTTTCAACCGTTGGTAATTCTGGTCTACATCCTCAACCTCGATATGAAGAATGATTCCTGACTGAAAATCTTCCAAAGGAATCAAATGATTTTGGGACAACATCAGACAGTGACTGCCAATCGTAAACTGAGCAAAACTGTCATCAACATAATCGGGCTTTTTATCCAAAATACGCTCCAAGTCAGCACAGACTTGGGGAACATCTGAAACGATAATATCTAATTGATTTAAATTCATTTACTATCCTCCATAAAAAGACCGGATTGCTCCGATCTTTTTAAGTTCCACGAAGGAATTATTTAATTGCGCGTGATTGCAATCCTTCTTCTTCCAAGAAGAGGCGGAATGGTACGAGTTCTTCTGCTTCGTATTTTTCCTTGAAGTCTTTGATTGCTTCTTCTGAGTGAAGTTTTGGATCCAATTCAAGTACTTCTACTGGAAGTGGACGGTGTGGAGTGATGCGAGCATCGATCACAACAGTTTTACCTTCTTTGTTGAGTTTAACAGCTTCTGCAACAACTGCATCGATGTCTTCGATACGGTCAACTGTAAATCCTACAGCACCTTGAGCTTCAGCGATTTTCGCATAGTCAGCATTAGGGAAGTCACAACCAAACAAGTGTTTGTTTGTGTCTTCGTATTTGTCCTTGATGAAGGCATATTTACCATTTGAGAAGACAACGTTGATAACTGGAAGGTCGTATTGAACGTTTGTGATAACGTCTGGGTAGCACATGTTGAATGCACCGTCACCCATGATGTTCCATACTTGGCGATCTGGATTGTCTTTCTTAGCAGCGATACCACCAGGAAGGGCAATACCCATTGTCGCAAAGAGTGGAGATGTACGCCACATGTTCTTAGGTGTCATGTGAAGGTGACGAGTAGATGTTTGAGTAGTGTCACCTACGTCGATTGAGTAGATAGCGTCTTGATCAGCATGTTTGTTGATTGCATTGTAAACTTGATACAATTGCAATTCACCCTCAGTTTTACCTTCGATTTTGTTCATGTAATCACGCCAGTTTTGGTTGTTCTTAACGTTTGCACGCCACCATGGAGTAGATTCAACTGGGTTCACTTTGTCAAGGATAGCTTTAGCTGCTTGACCTGCATCACCAAGGATTGAAGCGTCTAGGGCATGACGTTTACCAAGTTTGTAAGGGTCGATATCCACTTGGATGAATTTTTCAGTGTTCTTGAAGGCTTCGTAAACTTCAGCAAATGGGAAGTTTGAACCAAGGAAAAGAACTGTGTCTGCTTCGAAGACCACTTCGTTGGCTGGTTTCCAACCAACACGGTAAGCAGAACCTGTCAAACCTTCGTAGTTCCATTCAAAGGCTTCAAAGTTTTTACCAGTTGTGATGATTGGTGCTTTGATTTTACGTGACAATTCAGTAATCACTTCACCTGCTTTAACACCACCGTAACCAGCATAGATAACTGGACGTTCAGCATTGTTCAAGATTTCAACAGCTTTGTCGATTTCAACTTCGTTCAAGGCAGGAGCGATGAATGAACGTTCGTATGAACCTGAACCGTAGTATGAGTTTTCGTCGATTTCTTGGAAACCGAAGTTTACTGGGATTTCAACAACAGCTGGACCTTTTTTAGAAACTGCAGCACGGCAAGCTTCGTCGATTACTTTTGGCAATTGCTCAGCGTAAGCGACACGTTTGTTGTAAACAGCGATACCGTTGTACATTGGGTTTTGGTTCAATTCTTGGAAGGCATCCATGTTGAGTTCGTTAACTGGACGTGATCCAAGGATAGCAAGGAATGGAGTGTTATCCATAGCTGCATCGTAAACACCGTTAATCAAGTGAGTCGCACCTGGACCACCTGAACCAACTGCAACCCCGATTGAGCCGCCGAATTTAGCTTGCATAACCGCTGCAAGAGCACCTGTTTCTTCGTGGCGAACTTGCAAGAAGCGGATATCTTTGTCTTCAGCTAAAGCGTCCATCAATGAGCTGAGTGTTCCTGATGGGATACCGTAGATTGTGTCTACGCCCCATGTTTTCAATACGTTGAGCATTGCTGCAGATGCAGTAATTTTCCCTTGAGTCATAATGATAACTCTCCTTCAAATATTTTTAAAATTTGATGAATCCATTTTCATATACTAATTGGAAACGTTTCAGCAAATTTTTACTCTACTACTTTACCACATTTGTTTTGGGTCTCCTAAGAATGTGCTCAGAAGTTTTTATTCTCTATTACAGTACAGTTTGAAAACGTTTTATGTAACTGTTTTATAATAAAAAGCGAGCAAGCTCGCTTTTAGTCTATTTTACTAAAGTTTAGCATGAGTGAACTGGTTAATACAGATACAGAACTAAAGGCCATGGCTAGACCAGCCAGTTCTGGATTGAGAACGAGACCAATTCCTGAAAAGACTCCTGCTGCAATCGGAATTCCGGCGACATTGTAGATAAAGGCCCAGAAAAGATTGAGAAGAATTCGATTGAAGGTTTTCTTGCTCATGTCAAAGGCACGAACCACTCCTAGGAGGTTATTAGTTGTCAACACCAAATCTGCTGACTCGATGGCAATATCTGTTCCAGCTCCCATAGCAATCCCCACATCTGCTACGCTGAGGGCAGGAGCGTCATTGATACCATCACCAACAAAGGCTACTTTTCCAGCTGATTGTAGTTTATGGATTTCATGGGCTTTTTCTTCTGGCAAGACACCTGCAATAACCTCCTCAATGCCGATCTGACCTGCAATAGCTCGCGCCACTCCAGCATTATCTCCTGTCAGCATAACTGTTTGGAGGCCACGTTTTTTCAGCTGACTGATGGCGAGCTTGGCATTATCCTTGGGAATATCTTGCAGAGCAAGCAAGCCTTTAATTTCATTGTCAACAGCCAAGAACACAACTGTCTTAGCTTCTTTTTCTAGTTCTTCTAGTTTTTCTTGATAAATGCTAGAAATATCCATGCCATCCAGCATTTTAGCATTTCCAAGCAAAACTTGTTTTCCATTGATTTGCCCTGAAACACCTTTTCCGTGTAGGGCTTGGAAATTTTCTACAGGTTGAAGTTCAAGTCCTGCTTCAGTCGCTCGCTTGACAATAGATTGAGCCAATGGGTGTTGAGAGGCTTCTTCCAAAGAGGCGGCTAAGCCAAGTACTTCTGTCTCGTCGCCAATGATATCAGTGACCACTGGTTTTCCTTCTGTCAAAGTCCCTGTCTTATCAAAGACGAGAGTTTGGACTTTCTGGATTTCCTGTAAGACGGTTCCATTTTTGAGGAGAACGCCCATCTTGGCGCTCCGTCCTGTTCCCACCATGAGAGCCGTTGGTGTTGCGAGACCTAGGGCACAAGGGCAGGCGATAATCAAAACTGCCACCCCATAAAGAAGAGAAGACACAAAGCTAGCCTCAAGCAAGACAAACCAAATCCAAAAAGTTAGAATCGCTAAAATGACAACTGCTGGGACAAAAATCCCTGAAATTTTATCCGTCAAATCTTGAATTGGCGCTCGGCTGGTCTGAGCTTTCTTCACAAAGTCTACAATCTGTGCCAAGACAGTCTCTGAACCAACTTTTTCTGCCCTAAAAACAAGCGTTCCGCTGTTATTGATGGTGGAGCCAATGACAGTATCTCCAACTGTTTTATCCACTGGCAGGCTCTCACCTGTCACCATAGATTCATCAATGCTGGACACGCCTTCGACTACAACACCATCAACCGCAATCTTTTCACCAGGACGTACTCGAATCAGATCACCTACCTTTACTTGCTCCAAGGGGACTTGAACATAGTTATCCTCACGCAAGACTTCTGCAGTTTTAGCCTGCAAGTCAAGTAATTTCTCCACAGCTTGGGAAGTATTTTTCCGCATTTTCTCCTCAAAAACGGCTCCCATAAGAACGAAGAAGAAGATAAATGCAGCACTTTCAAAGTAAACGGGGAGACCAGCGAAGAGGGCAACTAAGCTATAGAAATAGGCCACTAGGGTTCCCAGAGCAACCAAGGTATCCATGTTGGCATTGTGCTTTTTAAAACTAGCCCAAGCACTTTGGATATAAGGGCCACCTGCTACTAGCATAATCGGTGTTGTGGCTAAAAAAGTTCCCCAACGCATGACTTGGTGACTAATTCCTCCTGTCGACATACCAATCATGAGAATCACAAGAGGCACAGTAAAGATACTAGTAATCCAAAAACGCTGTAAAAGTGATAGAGATTTTCGAGTCTTCTCAACTACGGTATAACTCCCCTTTTGCATCTTCATACCACAAGAAAATTCATGTTGACCTAATTCTTGAGGTGTAAAACGAATGACTTTCTCCTCATCTACGCCGATTGGTTCCAAAATGCCTTCTTCTTCAAACAGAATTTCCTTGTAACAGTTTGAAGGAGTTGCTCGATGAAAGGTAATCTCAGCTGGAATCCCTTTTTGAAGCTGAATATGGGCTGGATGATAGCCTTTGTCTGCCGTGATACGGATTTTTTGAACGCCATTTTCAAGACTTGCTTTTACAATTTCAGTCATATCATTCTCCTATTCTACAATCATCTTGCCGTGCATCATATTCATGCCACAAGAGAAACCATACTCTCCAGCCTGCACAGGCGTGATTTCCACTACATACTCTTCACCCATTGGCAGGTCCGCATGTACACCAAAATCTGGAAAGACAATCTGATCCAAACAAGGTGAAGGGTCCTTACGGTCAAAGACGATACGGGCTGGCACTGATTTCTTAAGAATAATCAACTCAGGCGTATAGCCCCCTTTGACTTCCACTCGAATCTCTTGGTAACCCTTTTTTTGCTGGGCCTTTTGTCCAGATTTTTCAGGCTTTTTGAAAAACCAAAACAAGATAAACGCGATAAGGGTAATACAAATAATGGTTACAATACTATTTAACATGGCGTCTCCTTTACATACAATTACATTTTACTTCAGTAACTGCGCTAGCTTTTTTCTCAGAAATCACAGCTTCTAAGTCTTCCAAGTCAGCCAAAGTGAAATCACATTCCACAATCAAATCAGCCAACAAGTTCTTCATCCTACGAGAACAAACCTTGTCTTTGATATCTTGGACAAGCAAGTCTCGACTTTGATCCAGAGTCAAAAGGGCTGAATAAACAAAGGACTTGCCCTCTTTTTTCCTAGTCAGGCACCCTTTCTCTACTAAACGAGCCAAAAGAGTCTGAATGGTCGACTTGGACCAGTCAAACCGCTCTGCCAGAACCCTAATCAAATCCGTGCTGGTCTGTTCCCCCTGCATCCAAATAATCTTCATGACCTGCCATTCTGCATCTGAAATCTGCATAATCACACCTCCTAAATCTACATTTGTCGATTACAGTTGTTAGTATACTCCGAAAATCTACATTTGTCAACTATAATTTTTATTATTTTTTCGAAAAATAGAATTTTAAGTACATAACGAGAGATTTGCAGTCAAATTTTACTATATAAACTATAAAAATATGCTATACTGAAGAAAAAAGAAAACAACCACTAGGGGTGCGTAAAGCTGAGATTAACGACTGTTAGATCCCTTTGACTCAATCTAGGTAATGCTAGCTGATGGAAGTGGAAATGATGATGAGGACTATCTGGTCTTCTATTTCCTTCCTGAAATAGACTAGCTTGTTCTTAAGAATACAAACTTCAGTTGGTTGGGAGGTTTTAGATGACTTATTTACCCGTTGCTCTAACCATTGCTGGAACTGACCCTAGTGGCGGTGCTGGCATTATGGCTGATTTGAAGTCATTCCAAGCGAGAGATGTCTATGGAATGGCCGTTGTGACCAGCCTTGTCGCTCAAAATACCAGAGGCGTTCAATTAATCGAGCACGTCTCCAACCAAATGTTGGAAGCTCAATTGGAGAGTGTCTTTTCGGATATCAAGCCCCAGGCTGTAAAAACTGGTATGTTGGCAACTACTGAAATCATGGAGATTATCCAACCCTATCTTAAAAAACTGGACTGCCCCTACGTGCTTGACCCTGTTATGGTCGCAACAAGCGGTGATACTCTGATAGATACTAGTGCGAGAAGCTACCTAAAAACAAACCTGCTTCCCCTTGCTACCATCATCACCCCCAATCTTCCTGAGGCAGAAGAAATTGTTGGTTTCTCAATTCATAATCCAGAAGACATGCAACGTGCCGGTCGCCTGATTTTAAAAGAATTTGGTCCTCAGTCTGTGGTAATCAAAGGTGGCCATCTCGAAGGCGGTGCTAAGGATTTCCTCTTTACCAAAGAGGAACAATTTGTCTGGGAAAGTCCAAGAATTCAAACTTGTCACACCCATGGTACTGGATGTACCTTTGCTGCTGTGATTACGGCTGAACTAGCCAAGGGGAAAACCCTTTATCAGGCTGTCGATAAGGCCAAGGCCTTTATCACAAAAGCCATCCAAGACGCCCCTCAACTCGGTCATGGTTCTGGACCAGTCAACCATACAAGCTTTAAAGATTAAGAAAAAACTCTCTAGTTCCCGCTTTAAGGGAATTAGAGAGTTTTTGATTAGGAAATCATGTCATCTAGCTTTGTTAAAAAAGCTTGCGTTTTTGCTTCTATATCTTCTGCCTGCATCAAATCCCTGACGACTGCTACTCCAGCTATACCAGTTTCAGCAAGTTGGTCAATATTCTCTGACGTCAATCCTCCGATAGCAACTACTGGAATGGCGACCGTTTGGCAAATGGTTTTCAAGGTTGAAATCAGGGTGATAGGTGCATTTTCTTTGGTAATTGTCGGGAAAATAGCTCCTGTCCCCAAGTAATCCGCACCCGATGTTTCTGCTTCCAGGGCTCTTTTAACTGTTTTAGCAGTGACACCGAGGATTTTTTCAGGACCCAAGACTTTGCGGGCAACCGAAACTGGTAGTTCATCGTCGCCAATATGCAAACCTGCAGCATCGACTGCAAGACAGATATCCAACCGATCATCGATAATTAAGGGGACTTGGTAGGCGTCTGTTATTTCCTTGACTTGTTTTGCCAGCTGATAGTATTGGTTGGTGGTGAGATTTTTTTCTCGTAGTTGGATGATGGTAACACCTGAACGGCAGGCCGCCTCGACTTTTTCAAGAAAATTTTCCAAGGAATCTTGGTAGCGATTGGTTACTAGATACAGTTTAAGTACTTTTCTATTCATAAAAGTCTCCTTTGATGGCTTCTAGCCAATTTTCGTCTCTCTTTAGGAGAGAGAGCTGATTGAGAGTTTGAAAGCGGAAATCTTCCAATCCCATTCCTTGAACAAGTATTCTCTCAGCAGAGATATTGAGATAAGAAACTGCTAGGCAAGAAGCTTCAAAGGCAGTCTTTCCTTGGCTGAGAAAAACGGCTGTCAAGGCTCCAACCAGGTCTCCTGTCCCTGTTATCCAGTCTAATTCGTCACAGCCATTTCCCAATATTGCAACCTGATTCTCCGAAACAATGAGGTCCTTGGGGCCAGTGACTAAGAAAGACATACCAGGATAAAGCTGACACCAGTCTTTCAAGACTTGAAGCAGTTCCTCAGTTTCTTGATCTTTAGTACTAGCATCAACTCCAACTCCGTGGTGCTTTAAACCAACAAGACTTCGGATTTCCGACATATTTCCTTTAAGGACTGTGGGCTTGTATTCTAAAAGATCTCTGACTAAGGTCTTACGAACGGATGACGCTGATACACCAACCGCATCTACTACCATTGGGAGAGAAGCTTGGTTTGCATAAGTAGCTGCCATACGGATTGCTTTCTCCTTCTCGGCTGACAAATGCCCCAGATTGATGAAGAGAGCCTGACTTTGCTTAGTAAAATCAAGAACCTCACGAGGGTCATCTGCCATGACAGGTTTGCATCCCAGAGCCAAAATACCATTAGCCAGCATCTCACAAGAAATCTCATTGGTGATGCAGTGAATTAAGGAACTGGTTGCTAGAGGGAAAGGATTTGTCAATTTCTGCATCAGTCTATCCTTTCACTGAAAAAATATCCTTGCACTTTTTTAAAGAATTCCTGCTTGATTAAAAATCGAAAGGCAATAAAGGAAATCGCTGTACCAATCAAGGTTGCTCCGAAAAATCGAGGAGTGTAGATAAACCAACTGAGCTTGGCCGCAGATCCCGTAAAGAGAACCATAACAGGATAGGAAACAATAGAACCAATAATACCTGTTCCCAAGATTTCTCCTAGAGCAGAATAGTGAAATTTTCGACCATACTTATAAAAGAGACCTGCAAGGAGGGCTCCGAAAGTTGCTCCTGTAAGAGCTAAAGGTGGAATCCCTTGAGTTGTCATACGGATAAAGGCTGTGGCTGTAGCCATGATCAAGGCATAAACAGGTCCCATCAAGATCCCTGCTAGGATGTTGACTACACTGGACATTGGTGCCATTCCTTCAATTCGAAAGATGGGTGTAAGTACTACGTCAAGAGCAATCATCATGGATAAAATGGTTAATTTGTGAACTTGTAGTTGGTGGTTTCTCATTTTCTATTTCTTCTCTTTTTCTAAGGACTGCAAATCACTCGTCCAGGTTTGATGTTGGTAAGCCATCTCCCAAAACTTGGCTTCCATGTGGACACTTCGGTGGAAGGCCTCTAGCATTTTTTGTTTGTCCGTCTCGTCGCTTTCTCGATAGAGCTGATTAACCAGCGCTTCTTCCTCTTTAATCTGCTGTTCTAACTCATCGGTGATATAGGTTTCAATCCACTGTTGATAAAGAGGATTCGGGGATGGTTTGCGATTAAGTGCCTTGCCCAAATCATGGTATAACCAAGGACATGGAAGCAAACTAGCAAAAGCAATGCCCAAGTTTTGCTCTGCAAACTGGCGATAAATATGAGAAATGTAATGATAACAGGTTGGAGCGATTGGATGTTGCTCCATTTCCTGGTCGCTGATTCCTAATTCCTTGAAAAATTGTTGGCGAATAAACAACTCACCCTCCACTAGACTCTGGGCATTTTGTTTCAAGAGTCTTTTCATTTCCTCGTTTGAAGTCTTATCAGCCAAGAGGTGATAGGCTTCTGAAAAAGACTTCAGGTAATAAGCATCCTGAATTAAATAATAGCGGAAAATAGAAGGTTCTAAATTTCCCTCTTGTAATTGTAAAATAAAGGGATGATGAAAAGAAGCCTGCCAAGCTTCCTTGGATAATTCCATCGCAATATCTGTAAATTCCATAATAACTCCTTTATAGAAATAAACTGGTTTGAAGCAATAAAAAGAACAGCAGGTAGATTAATTTTGTTTTTTTAGAAATATAAAAAGTCCGATAGCGATTCTCCAACTGTGCATGCTCATCATATCCATGTGCAGACAAAGCTCTCAGGTAAAGATGGCGCCACCTAAAAACCGTCATCAGAACCTTACTGTAAATCAGGGGAGACCAAACATGCAGTTCTTGACCACGCAATAAGCAAGCTTCTTTGAGGGACTTGATCTCCTGCTGAATAAGGGGAAAGGAATTAAATACCACAATCAAGGCATAAGCCCAAGACCGTGATAACCCCTTTTGAGCTAAGTACAAAAGAAGCTCTTTTAGGGAAATAGAGGAAACAAAGACAAGACCGATACAAACCGTCACAAAAGCCCTCGTTCCAAGTATCACTGCCTGCGAAGCATCCCCATGTAACTGGACTGCCCAGTAGTTAGCAAAGGATGGCAAAATGGCGAGCACAAGCATCCAAGCCAACATTTTAAATCGACGGTGATAGAGCAAAAAGAGTATGCAAAATGCGACTACAGAAAGATTAAGAGCAATCGAAGGAATGAAGGATGTTTCCAAGGATAAAATTAGAAAGAAGAGGCTGATAACTGGTGTCTTGGTTGCTACTTTGATCATACTACCTCACCTCCCCTAGAGTATCATTGTTCAGAAATGGGAGAGGTTTGCTGATGGTCACGTCTTGGAGATGACTGAGCCCCTCACTAGTCATCTCAATCCAATAATCAACCACAGAGATCAAGGGATCTAAACGATGGCTAATAATCAAAAAACTTCTTCCTTGATTGCTCTCCTCCAACATCCACTGACAAAAGTAGTCGCAGGCTCTATCATCCAAACCTGCAAAAGGTTCATCTAGCAAGATCACAGAAGCCTTGCTGGTCAAGATGGTCAAAAGCTGAAGAATCTTTTGTTGGCCACCACTTAATTGATAGGGACTCTTCTCAAGCGCCTGCTCCAGATTAAAATATCGTAAAGCTTGGACAATCCGCTGATTTCTTTCCGAGTCTGGACTATCTAATTGCAGTTCCTCTCTCAGACTGACTCGGATAAACTGCTTCTCAGCTTCCTGAACAACACCGGTCAGATCACGATACAAACTCTTTTTCTTTTTCAGGACTTTCCCCTTCCAAGTAATTCGCCCCTTATACTTTTGAAATTGAAGAATAGAGCGAAAGAGGGTTGATTTCCCGACACCATTGTCACCCAAGATACAGGAAATTCCTTGGTAGATAGTAAAATCCGCAAGCGAAAAGAGGGGGCGATGATCCAGCTCACAAGTCACACGATCCAAATGGAATAGTTCTGAACTAGAAGCAACTTCCTTTGAAGCAACCTGTGTCATCTCAGAGTAAGGGATTTGAAACACCTCCCTTAACTGGCCGTCTCTTAGCTCCACCATATGGTCGATATAGACTTCATAGTCTGATAAATCATGGTCGCACAGGATGACTGTCTTCCCATCAAGAACCAACTCTTTTAGAATCTCCAATATCTCGATTCTGCTCTTGCGGTCAATGGAAGCAAAGGGCTCATCCAAGAGATAGACCCTAGGATTCATGGCAAAGAGGACAGCTAGCGCAGCCTTTTGCTTTTCCCCACCTGATAGGTGATGAAT
This sequence comes from Streptococcus sp. GMD3S, assembly GCF_000298695.2. Lineage (GTDB taxonomy): Bacteria > Bacillota > Bacilli > Lactobacillales > Streptococcaceae > Streptococcus. Next base: position 50,593 of record NZ_AJRC02000011.1, read on the forward strand.
GGGACGGTGCAAGATTGGCTCGCAACGACATTGCCGAACCACCTCTGCTATTTTAGAATCAATCTCTTGAACAGGATGGCCGATATTCTCCAAGGTAAAAATCAATTCCTCAAACAAGTTCTCCATAGTAAATTGATGATTGGGATTTTGAAAGAGAATGCCAACTGTCTGGACACGTTCGACGATAGAAAGCTGACTGACTTCGCTCCCATCTATCAGGACTTGACCACTATAGGGAAGAGAACTGACTTGGGCAATGACTTGAAAGAGGCTGGATTTTCCTGAACCACTGCTCCCAACTAACAAGGTAAAGGCTTGCGCATGAAAAGTAAAATCAATTGGCTCTGAGAAGATTGGGGACTGAATCTCCCGTAATTTCAAGCCCATCTATGCCTTTCCTCCAGCTGCAAACTGATGATAGAGTTTGACAATGGCACGAACCAAGATGGTACAGAAGAAAAAGACGGAAATAAAACGCACCACCAGCAAGGAAAGGACAAAAGGAAGGGAGAAGGCATAGTAACCTAATTTAATGTATTCATAGACAAAGCTAAAAAGAGTAATCCCAATACTATTAGCAGTTAGAGAGAGCCAACTTTCATAACGATTCTTGGTCACAATAAAACCAAATTCACTTCCCAACCCTTGAACCAAGCCGGACAAAAGAGCACCTAGACCGAATTGGCTACCATAAAGGACTTCAGCAAGCGCAGCGAGCACTTCTCCAATCGTTGCGCTTCCAATTCTTGGAACAAAGATAGCCGCAATGGGCGCAGCCATACACCAGAGACCAAAAAGGATCTCATTGGCAAAGGCCTGCAAACCAAGAGGGGCCAAGATCAGAGTGAGGATATCAAACAGATAGCCTGAACCCACAAAAACGCCACCAAAAAAGATAGACAAGAAAGCAAGTAAGATAACATCTTTTAACTGCCATTTTTTCAACATAAAAAACTCCTTTTTTAAAGAAAAGTGGGGCATTCAAGGTGAGCTACCAAAAGGCTTGCCGTCAAGCCTATCCTCTTTTGATAAACAAAAAAACTCCAATTACAAAAGAGAATTAGAGTTTACCTTACAAGATTAGACAGTTCTTTTCAACATACGAAAAAAACCTTTTCACATTTCCCTTCGCCAGTATTAACTGTATCAGGTTCAATGGGTATCATCTCAGCCTAAGGCACCCCAAATGTCTTTATTATTTTATTACTGGACCAGTATAACAGAATTTGAAAGCCCTAGCAAGATATTTGACTGGAAAATATATTTATATAGTTTGTTTGTTCATTCTTTTAATCTACATAAAAGTATTGAATCTGTCCTATAATTCATAACCGATATTAAAAAAGGCTAATTCTAAAGCAACTGCTTGATTCCAGCGTTCCTGAAGTTCTGTCAAATCTTCTCTACCTTTCCCGACACGATTGAGTTCGTCAACCAGAAATTGAACCCACTCTGTAAAGAAAGGACCTCTGTGGAGATTAATCCATTCCAAATGAATATAGGCTTCAGGTAGTGCCAAATCTTTAGAACCCCAGTCTAAATAGAGACCTTCTGCAATGACCAGCATGACCAAAAGATGAGCATAGTCTGATGAAGTCACAGCAGAATACATTAGCTCCTGAAACGCTTTTGTTATAGGGTGCAAGGTCACTTCTAGATAGTCATTCTCTGCTACTTTTAACTCTTTGAAAGCCTTTTGGAAATAACCATCTTCATCTGCTTCAAGAAAGCCTAATTGCTTGGCAAAACGAAGTTTGGATTCAAGCTGGTCTGCGTGAGCTACACAGGCACCCAGCATGGATAAGAAGGCATCAAAGAAATGATAATCCTGAATCAGGTAGTCTTTAAAGACCTTATTCTCAATTGTCCCCGCAAAAAGTTCCTTAACAAAACGATGATTGATTGCAGCCTGCCAATCCTTCTGATTGCTTTTTAATAATTCTCCAACGGTCAAACCCGGCTCAAATGCATAGTCTTGTGTTTCCATATTTACTTTTCCTCTCTTTACTCGTTCGTAATCAACAAAATACCAAGAAAATCCTAGTTTTACTTGACCTTTTTAAAGAAAAGTGGGGCATTCTAGGAGAGCTACCGAAAGACTTGCCGTCAAGCCTATCCTCTTTTGATAAACAAAAAAACTCCAATTACAAACGAGAATTAGAGTTTAGCTTACAAGATTAAACAGTTTCTTTCGACATACGAAAAAAACCTTTTCACATTTCCCTTCGCCAGTCTTAACTGTATCAGGTTCAATGGGTATCATCTCAGCCTAAAGCACCCCAAATGTCTTTATTATTTAATTACTGGACCAGTATAGCAAAAAATGAAAGCCCTAGCAAGATATTTGACCGAAAAATATATTTATATAGTTTCTAATAACGATTGAATCTTTCTATACACGAAGAAAAACCTCCACATCAGGTGGAGGCCGTCTTCTTTATCAATACAATTTTAAGTCACGTGGGTCAACTGGGAAGGTTGGATTGTATGGGTTGTGACGGAGTTTGAAATGTTTGACATCCTCAATAGTCTGAGTTCCAGATAACTGCATGACTGTCTTCAATTCTGCATTCAAGTGCTCAAAGACTTGACGCACACCAACACTACCACCGAGAGCCAAACCATAGATCACAGGGCGACCAATAGCTACCAAGTCTGCTCCTGAAGCCAAGGCTTTAAAGACGTGTTGACCGCGACGAACACCAGAGTCAAAGACAATTGGCACACGTTTATCAACTGCTTCTGCTACTTCTTGAAGTGAGTCAAAGGCAGCTGGCCCACCGTCGATTTGGCGACCACCGTGGTTGGTTACCCAGATACCAGAAGCACCTGCGGCAAGCGAACGTTCAACGTCCTCACGGCATTGAGGCCCCTTGACATAGACAGGAAGTCCTGAGTATGTAGCGATAAATTCGACATCACGTGGAGACAAGCGTTGTTTAGCTGATTTGTAAACAAAGTCCATGGATTTTCCAGCACCTTCTGGCAGGTATTCCTCAACAATTGGCATACCAACTGGGAAGACAAAACCATTGCGCTTATCGACCTCACGATTCCCCCCTACAGTTGCATCTGCCGTCAAGACAATCGCTTTGTAGCCTTCAGCCTTCACACGGTCCATGATATGGCGGTTAATTCCATCATCCTTACTAAAGTAAAATTGGAACCAATGAGGTGTTCCTTGAAGAGCTTCCGTAATTTCTGGAAGGTCAACGGTAGAGTAGGAACTAGTTGTATAGAGAGAACCAAATTCATGCACACCACGCGCAGTAGCTACTTCCCCCTGCTCATTTGCCAATTTATGAGCCGCAACAGGTGCCATAATAATTGGTGAAGATAATTTTTCACCTGCAAATTCAATCTCTGTACTTGGATTTTCAACATCACAAAGCGTATGAGGAACGATGAGTTTGTGGTTAAAGGCACGGATGTTCTCGCGTAAAGTGAAAGTATCCTCTGCTCCACTAGCGATATAACCAAAGGCAGCTTTAGGAATGACTTGTTGCGCCATTGGCTCCAAATCATAGGTGTTAATAAAATCTACAGGTCCTTCTGCATTGCTTGTTTTATATGACATAAAGTGTCCTCCTTATTAAGTAAGCGTTTACTTTATCTTACATTAACTATCTTACTTCTTTTTCAGAATTTTTTCAAAAATTTTGTCTGGAAATTTCAAACTGATTATCTGAATATGCCCCAAAAAAGAGAGGACTCTCATTCTACCATTATCCTATATTCATCTTACCTTTAGGAATCATAGTTTTATTGCCTATATGCAAAAAATCAGGTAATCCTAGTGACTACCTGATTTTCTATGTTTTAGGCATTTTGCCAATTTTCTTGGTCTTCTTTAAAGCGTTTTAGGAGGTCGAGTCCTTCTGGCGTGATGTAACCTTCTTCTTGGGCTAGGTGGATCAGTTCACTGTAGTTAGAAAGCGTCACCAATTTCACACCTGCGTCTGCGAAGTTCTTATCTGCTTTCGGCAATTGGTAGCTGAAAATCGCTACGACACCAAGAACATCGGCTCCTTCGCGTTTAGCAGCTGCTACGGCTTCAAGAACAGACCCTCCAGTTGAAATGAGGTCTTCAACAACAACCATCTTTTGCCCCTGAGCTACGCGACCTTCGATTTGGTTACCAGCTCCGTGGTCTTTTGGTTTGCTACGGATGTAGGCAAAAGGCAAGTTCATCTTATCAGCAATGATAGCTCCGTGTGGAATCCCTGCTGTCGCTGTTCCTGCAATCACTTCTACTTCTGGAAATTCTGCTTTAATAGCTTCCACAAAACCATTTTCAATCAAGCTACGAGTTTCTGGATAGGCAAGCGTCACACGGTTGTCAGTATAAATCGGCGATTTGATACCAGATGCCCAAGTAAAAGGCTCTTCTGGTTTAAGGTAAACGGCTTGGATTTTCAAGAGGTGGCTAGCGATATCTTTAGCAAGTGTCATGGTCTTCTCCTTTTGTTTTTATAATCTATTTCTTTAATTTTAGTCTTGGTTCCATTCATCCTTGATAGCATGATAAGCTGCAACAGGATCCTCAGCTTGGGTAATAGGACGTCCCACTACGATATAGTCACTACCGATTTGATAGGCGTCAGCAGGTGTCATGACACGTTTTTGGTCTCCAACCGCAGCTCCCGTTGGACGAATTCCTGGTGTCAAACAGATAAAATCTGAATTGGTAGCCTGCTTGATGAGTTGCACTTCCTGAGCCGAGCAAACGACACCATCCAAGCCCGCTTCAGCTGTCTTCTTGGCATAGTGAATCACAGACTCTTGCAGGCTGGTTTGGATATTTTGAAAATCCTGCATCTGGCTTTCCGACGTTGAGGTAAGCTGGGTCACAGCGATCAATTTGGCTTGTGTCCCCAGACCTTCACGCGCAGCCCTCATCATCTCCACACCACCTGCAGCATGAACGTTAGTCATGTCCACACCAAGCTGAGATAAGACCTTCATAGCCGATTTGACTGTATTGGGAATGTCATGTAGTTTGAGGTCCAAAAAGACACTATGCCCCAGTGACTTCAAATAACGGACAACTTCAGGACCTTCCGCATAATAAAGCTCCATCCCTACTTTTAAATAAAGACTTTCTTCTGCTGGGAAAAGAGATAAAAATTCCTTGACTGCCTCAAAACTAGGAAAATCAAGAGCAATAACTGGACGATGTTCACGCATACCTTTCTCCTTTTACCTTTACGAGCAAGAGAGTATGGTCAAAAATAAACCACGAAAAAAGGAACCTGCCAACAGCAAGGTTCCACGAAAAATGGGTAGAGTCCACCCTTTCACCGTCTAACCTTAGCTGCCTCTCTGGACTGCTTTAAAGGTTTTTTTCTATTCTATTATTTATAGTAGGACTTGTCAAGCAAAAACTCGAAACTAGACTTCTATACCATTCAAAATTAAGAGGAAAAGTTAGTCTAACGACTCTGTGATTGCTGGCTCGTTTGGCTTTGATTTCCTTGTTCTTCTTGTTTTTTCTTTTCTTCTTCCTGTTTTTTCTTCTCAGCTTCCTTGGCCTCTTGCTTGGCTTTTTCCTCAGCTTCTTCTATCAGTTTATCTGCTATCGTATAGCTGTATACTCCAGCCTCCATATCGACTACACTCGGTTCTGACAATTGTGGCTTGATTTTGCTGTAATAAGGTAATTTTTTGCTCAATTCTGATAGGGGAACCAAAACCTCATCTGTATCCAGCATGGTAATTTTTAAAAGATCTGCTGTTGCCTTGCTCGGCGCTAATTCGATTTTCTGGATTTGACTCTTGATATCCTCACTGATAGTAGACAATCCCGTTATCAGCTCTTTCACCTGCTGCTCATCGTTAAAGGTAACTGTCAGATAAGTCTCAGGCAAGTTTAAGCGATCAACAGGAGTTGACTCTACTGTACCACTAGAAAGAATAGGATAATGTTCTTCACCAGACACATAATAACCAACAATATCAAATTCCTTAACCTCAATCGTAAAGTTAGTCGGAAATTGATAGTTAATCTTCGCTGATTCTATCCAATGATTGGACTTGATTCGCTCAGCGTATTTTTCCTTATCCAACAATAGGGCTAAAGTATAGTCGCTATCTTGAATTCCAGAAGCCTGTTTGATATCATCCGCCTGCGTGTTACTATTTCCCTTAACCTCGATATTTTTGATGGTCGAAAGTGGAGTCAATAGATAGACTGAAAGAAGGAGGACCAGGACACTGGGTACCAAGATACTCACAGCTCGCCAAATATGAACAGGCGCAATTTTAGGCTTGGCAGGTTTTTCTGGTTTCTCTGGTTTCTTCTTCTCTTTTTCCTCTTTGACTTTCCGGTCATCCTTTTGAGATTTTTCTTCTTTTTCGGATGGTTCCTTGCTTGGACTTGAGGCTTCCTCAACTGACTCACTCGATGATTTCTTGGATTCCTCCAGTAGTTTCGAGTTGGCTTCCTTACGAGCTTGTTTTTCCTTTTCCTTCTCTTCAGCTAGGGCAGCTTCTTCCTCAGCCTTCTTCTTCAGGTATTCCTGGTTTCGTTTCTGCCATTCAGACAATTCTTGCTTCTGGTTTGATTCTTTTTTCTTATCCTTTGACATTGATATTCCTTATGCTAGGTCTTTTCTTAATAAATCGTAAAAATCTGCAAGAGATTTCAATTCAGTCGAAGCTTTCATGCTAGCTTGGTACTGATCCTTGTGACTAAGCAAGTGGCTGAGTTTCTCCTCCAAGCTTTCCAAGGTCAAGTCACTTTCTTGAAGTTCTTCTGCATAACCTTTCTTAACAAAGTAGGCTGCATTTTCAATCTGGTCTCCTCGACTTGCTTCACGACCCAATGGTACGATGAGATGGAGTTTCGCCATGGCCAAGAGCTCGAAAATCGTATTGGCACCACCACGCGTCACCACCACATTTGCCATCTTCATCAAGGGTTGATAGAGATCCGTCACATAATCAACACGAAAGAGATTTTGACTCAACTCATTGAGGCTTGAATCTCCAGTTAGATTGATAATATTGTAGCGCTCTGTCAACTCTTTTTTATGGTCTGTCACTAATTGGTTAAATACACGGGCTCCTGCAGAACCACCGACAAACAATACCGTTGGCAATTTAGGATTAAAGTGGGTTTGGATATCCACCAATTCATCTGGTTCTGGAGTGTTTTGGTCTGAAACCTTGGTTACTGCCCCCACATGCTCGACTTTTGCAAGACCAGCAGGCTGCTCAAATGTTGAATACATCTTAGTTGCAAATTTATAGGCGATTTTATTGGCCAAGCCCATAGAAAGGTCCGATTCGTGAATAAAGACAGGTACCCCTGACACACGCGCTGCGATAACCGGCGGTACTGAGACAAAGCCCCCCTTAGAAAAAAGAGCCTGTGGACGCAGTCGTAACATGATAAAGAGGGATTGGACAATTCCCCAACCAACTTTGAAGATATCCAGCATATTTTGCCAAGAGAAGTAACGACGCAACTTACCAGTCGCAATAGAATGGAAGGTCACATTCAAGCCTGACTTGAGGATTTCTTGGTGTTCGATTCCGTGTTTATCACCAATATAGTGAACTTCCCAGCCGTCTTCGATGAACTTAGGCATTAACAAAAGGTTGAGGGTAACGTGTCCAACCGTCCCCCCACCTGTAAAGACAATTTTTTTCATATTATTCCTTTAACTCCGCTACTGTGTCGATAAAGAGGTCGCCACGTACTTCAAAGTTAGCATACATATCCCAGCTAGCATTGGCAGGACTGAGGAGAACCACATCTCCTTGAGTCGCAAGCTCATAAGCCTTGCGGGTCGCATCAGCAATATCTGTCGCATCTACATAAGTCACACCAGCCTTCTCTGCTGCCCGTTTGACACGTTCTGCAGACTGACCGAGGATAACCATCTTCTTGAGCCCAGTAATATCTGGCACCAATTCGTCAAACTCATTGCCTCGGTCCAAACCACCTGCAATTAAGATAACCTTACTGTTGTCAAATCCTGACAAGGCTTTTTGAGTAGCCAAGATATTGGTTGACTTACTATCGTTATAGAATTTGACACCCTGAATTTCATCCACAAATTGGAGACGGTGTTTGACACCACCAAAGGCTGAAAGAGTTTCCTTGATAGTTTGGTTATCCACACCACGTAGCTTGGCTACTGCAATGGCCGCAAGGGCATTTTCTACATTGTGGCTACCTGGAACACCGATTTCACTAGCTGCCATGACCACTTCGCCACGGAAGCAGAGTTGACCATCTTCCAAATAAGCTCCATCAACCTTTTCCTGTGTTGAAAATGGAACAACAGTGGCTTGTGTTTTGGTAGCCAATTCTTTTGCCAAATCTTGGTTAAAGTTCAAAACAAGAAAATCACCTGCTGTCATCTTGTTCTGGATATTCCACTTAGCTGCCACATACTCTTCAAAAGAACCATGATAGTCGATATGAGTTGGCATGAGGTTGGTAATAACCGCAATCTCAGGATGGAATTCTTGGACACCCATCAGTTGGAAAGAAGAAAGTTCCATGACAAGCGTGTCCTTGGCTGTCGCAGTTTGAGCCACTTGACTAGCAGGATAGCCGATGTTCCCTGACAAGAGACCGCGTTGACCAGCAGCAGTTAAAACTTCTCCAATCATCGTCGTTGTAGTTGTTTTCCCATTTGAACCAGTGATACCGATAATTGGCGCTTCTGAGATTAAATAAGCCAATTCCACCTCAGTCAGGACTGGAATCCCCTTTGCCAATGCCTTTTCAATCATGGGATTGCTATACGGGATACCTGGATTTTTCACCATCAGAGCGAAATCTTCATCCAACAATTCCAAAGGATGCCCACCAGTGACAACCTTGATTCCCTCTTCTAGCAAGCTTTGAGCAGCAGGATTTTCCTCAAAAGGCTTGCCGTCATTTACTGTCACAATGGCACCCAGCTTGTCCAACAAACGGGCCGCAGACTCACCAGACTTAGCCAAACCTAAAACAAGGACTTTCTTATTTTTAAATTGATCGATTACTTTCATGTCTCAAACTCCATTTCTACTCCTACTATTTTACCATTTTTATGGAAATAATACTAAACGAAAATGCTCTAGTCCTCATTCTAGCATAGAAAAAGAGAGCCATAGCTCTCTTTCTATTTATCTTCTTCTGCTCTTTTTTACAGGCATGAGCGTAATGTCTCTCAAGCTAAAGTAGGCTAGAGCCAGCATGGCGATTGTGACAAAGAATTCTGTCGGTAATTGGAAGATTTGCAAGATGGACAACATCAGCAAAATCAAGAGTGCAACAACTACAAAGACCAAGATAACGATGTTGACTGTTCCTTTGATACTTTGAGGTGTCGCAAATACATAGAGTAGTAATAAGAGTATCCCTATGATTAAATAGACCATCTTTATCTCTTTCTAGCTCTTATTCAGCTGATTTTTTCTTCTTGTTGGCTTTCTCACGCTCTGCCTTGTTGAGGATTTGCTTACGCAAACGAATAGACTCAGGCGTTACTTCCATGTACTCATCATCGTTCAAGAACTCAAGAGACTCTTCAAGGGTCAAGATACGAGGTGTCTTGATAACCGCTGTTTGGTCCTTGGTAGCTGAACGAACGTTGGTCATTTGTTTGGCCTTAGTGATGTTAACGGTCAAGTCGTTTTCACGAGAGTTTTCACCGATGATCATTCCTTCGTAAACCTCAGTACCTGGGTTGACAAAGATGGTTCCACGTTCTTCGATAGACATGATTGAGTAAGTTGTAGCCTTACCAGCATCAATAGAAACAAGGGCACCACGGTGACGTCCACCAATTTCTCCTGGAATCAATGGCAAGTATTGGTCGAAGGTATGGTTCATGATACCGTAACCACGAGTCATTGACAAGAACTCAGTTGAGTATCCGATCAAACCACGCGCTGGAACAAGGAAGACCAAACGAGTTTGACCATTACCAGTTGAAATCATATCCAACATTTCACCCTTACGTTCAGAAAGGCTTTGGATAACAGAACCTTGGTATTCTTCTGGAGTATCGATTTGCACACGTTCAAATGGCTCACATTTAACACCGTCGATTTCTTTTACGATAACTTCTGGACGAGATACTTGAAGCTCATAGCCTTCACGACGCATAGTTTCGATCAGGATTGACAAGTGCAATTCTCCACGTCCTGAGACAGTCCATTTATCTGGTGAGTCCGTTGGGTCAACACGAAGGGAAACGTCTGTTTGCAATTCTGCTTGCAAGCGTTCTTCTACCTTACGAGAAGTCACCCATTTACCTTCTTTACCAGCAAATGGTGAGTTGTTTACCAAGAAGGTCATTTGAAGAGTTGGCTCATCGATGTGAAGGATTGGAAGAGGCTCAACTGCATCTGTCGGAGTAATGGTTTCACCAACAAAGATATCTTCCATACCAGAAACAGCAATCAAGTCACCTGCTTTGGCTTCTTGGATTTCACGACGTTCCAAACCAAAGAAACCAAAGAGTTTTGTAACACGGAAGTTCTTCGTTGTACCATCTAGTTTAGAAAGGGTAACTTGGTCTCCAACCTTAACAGTACCACGGAAGACACGACCAATACCGATACGTCCTACGAAGTCATTGTAGTCCAAGAGTGAGACTTGGAACTGTAACGGTTCATCCGAGTTGTCCACTGGAGCAGGGATATGGTCGATAATGGTATCAAAGATTGGCGCCATTGTTTTTTCTTGATCAGCTGGATCGTCTGACAATGAAGAAGTTCCGTTGATAGCTGAAGCATACACCACTGGGAAATCAAGCTGGTCATCGTCTGCACCAAGCTCAATGAAGAGCTCCAATACTTCGTCTACTACTTCTGCTGGACGAGCTGATGGTTTGTCGATTTTATTAACAACCACGATTGGTACAAGATCTTGTTCCAAGGCTTTTTTCAATACGAAACGAGTTTGTGGCATGGTTCCTTCGTAGGCATCCACGACCAAGACAACACCGTCAACCATTTTCATGATACGCTCAACTTCTCCACCGAAGTCCGCGTGTCCTGGTGTGTCCATGATGTTGATACGAGTTCCGTTGTAGGCAACGGCAGTGTTTTTCGCAAGGATGGTAATTCCACGCTCTTTTTCGATATCGTTTGAGTCCATAGCGCGCTCTGCCAATTCAGTACGTGCATCAAGAGTTTCAGACTGCTTCAATAATTCGTCAACGAGAGTTGTCTTACCGTGGTCAACGTGGGCGATAATCGCAATGTTACGGATATCTTCTCTTAATTTTGTCATGATTTCCTCTAATATTTAAATTTTTATTTCTAACTGAACAATTATACCACAGTCTCATTCAAAAATCACAGTTCAGCTAAGTGTAAATGTTTTCACTCTGCTTTTCTAGTCAAGGCAACTCTTTTCAAAGTCAGAGACTTATGATAAGATAAGCTGGTATGCGTTTAGATAGATTATTAGCCCAAGAAAAGGTCAGTCGCAAGGCTATGAAACAAGCTCTATTAAAAAAAGAAATCCTAGTAGATGATTGTCCAGCCAGCTCACTTGCTCAAAATGTCGACACTGGGTTGCAGAAATTAGTCTTTCAAGGACGGCAAATCCAAGGCTACGAGCACAACTACCTCATGCTTCATAAGCCAAACGGAGTCGTTACAGCTAGCAAGGATAAGAAACTTCCAACCGTCATGGACCTCCTTCCACCTGACATCCAGTCTGACCAGCTCTATGCTATCGGCAGACTAGACCGCGATACGACGGGACTGCTACTTTTGACAGACAATGGACCTCTTGGTTTTCAACTCCTCCATCCCCAGTACCATGTCGATAAATCCTATCAAGTGGTAGTAAACGGACTGCTCACGTCAGACCATATCCAAAAATTCAAAGATGGGATTGTCTTTTTAGATGGGATTACTTGTAAACCTGCTCAGCTCGAAATTCTGTCCTCAAGCCCAACAGAGAGCCGGGCCTCCATCACCATCTCTGAGGGCAAGTTTCATCAGGTTAAGAAGATGTTTCTCTCAGTTGGTGTCAAGGTGACTGCCCTAAAACGAGTCCAATTCGGTGACTTTACATTAGACCCAGAACTAGCAAAAGGGCAATACCGTCCCTTGAATCCAGAGGAATTGAAAATTATTAAAAACTATTTAGAGAAAAGTGGATAAAAGAAAAAAGCTTTAAATTTAAAGCTTTTTTTATCTTCTTTAACTCATGTGTAAGATAATTCCAATAATCCAGTTAAGATC
>NZ_AJRC02000010.1:0-69965 GCF_000298695.2 Streptococcus sp. GMD3S
ATATGTTACTCAAGTATGATGAAATTTAATAAAATGGTTCAGAGTGAATGGGATAAAGTTAGATATTTTAAAAGTTTCTTATATCATCTTTCCGAAAAACTATAATTTTCTTGAAAAATATATAAGTCTATGCTATACTACTAGTAGACTAATTTAGGGAGAAAATCATGAAACGTGAGATTTTACTAGAACGAATCGACAAACTAAAACAAATCATGCCCTGGTATGTTCTGGAATACTACCAATCTAAGCTTGCTGTGCCCTACAGTTTTACAACCTTGTACGAATACCTCAAGGAATACGATCGATTTTTCAGCTGGGTTTTGGAGTTTGGTATTTCAGATGCTGATAAAATGTCTGACATTCCTTTATCAGTCCTGGAAAATATGTCTAAAAAAGACATGGAATCCTTTATCCTATACCTACGAGAACGACCTTTGCTGAATGCCAATACAACCAAACAAGGCGTTTCACAGACAACCATCAATCGAACTTTATCAGCACTTTCCAGTCTTTACAAATATCTAACCGAGGAAGTTGAAAATGATCAAGGAGAACCCTATTTCTATCGCAATGTAATGAAGAAAGTTTCAACCAAGAAAAAGAAAGAAACACTTGCTGCTAGAGCTGAAAACATCAAGCAAAAACTTTTTTTAGGTGATGAAACTGAAGGTTTTCTAACTTATATCGACCAAGAGTATCCACAACAGCTCTCAAATCGTGCTCTGTCGTCATTCAATAAAAATAAGGAACGTGATTTAGCAATTATTGCCCTTCTCTTGGCATCTGGTGTTCGCTTATCTGAAGCTGTTAATCTGGATCTAAGAGACCTCAATCTCAAAATGATGGTTATTGATGTCACTCGAAAAGGTGGCAAACGCGACTCGGTCAATGTCGCGGCCTTTGCAAAACCTTATCTAGAGAATTATCTAGCCATTCGGAATCAACGCTATAAGACGGAAAAGACAGATACAGCGCTCTTTCTGACACTCTACCGAGGTGTTCCTAATCGGATTGATGCTTCCAGTGTTGAAAAAATGGTCGCAAAGTACTCTGAGGACTTCAAAGTTCGTGTAACACCCCATAAACTCCGCCATACCCTAGCAACTAGGCTCTATGATGCAACTAAATCGCAAGTTTTGGTCAGTCACCAGCTAGGTCACGCCAGCACACAAGTCACTGACCTCTATACCCATATCGTTAATGATGAACAAAAGAATGCTTTGGATAGTTTATAATTAATACATAATTATAATTATGTATACTATACCACAAAAAAAGAAGTTGCATATTTTAGCAACTTCTTTTTTGATTTATCCTACTACCGCTTCAGCGATTTCTTCACGGCTAATACCAGAAAAGTAGCGTGTAATATCAATAGTTTCTAGAGCTTTAAGGACATCTTCGCGTTCGTATTTTACACCACGAAGGACATCTTCTACAGCTGCAACGTCCTCGATACCAAAGAAGTCCCCATAAATCTTGATATCTTGGATTTTTGATTCAATGACGTTGGCAAAAACTTCGACCTTACCACTGGTGAATTTTGTTCCACGACGGACGTTAAATTCAGGTGATTTACCGTAGTTCCAGTCCCAAGTACCGAACTTGGTATCCTTGATACGATTGATTTCAGCCAATTCTTGCTCAGAAAAAACATATTCAGTCATCTCTGGATACTCTTTTTTCATGTATTCCAATAGCAAATCACGGAATTCTTCAACTGTGATTTTTTCTGGTAATTCATTGACAATATTGGTTACACGGGCACGGACGGATTTCACACCTTTTGATTCAAACTTATCTTTTGAAACCTTGAGGGCATTAGCAAGGACTGACAAATCAACGTCAAAGAGCAAGCAACCGTGGTGCATGATACGGCCATTGATATAGGCTTGGGCATTGCCACAGAATTTTTTGCCATCAATCTCAAGGTCATTACGGCCTGTGAACTCAGCTTTAACGCCTAGTTGAGCCAAGGTATTGATAACTGGAGTTGAGAAGCTCTTGAAGTCAAAGGCCTTGTTTTCATCTTCTTTTGAAATGATGGTGTAGTTGAGGTTGTTTAAATCGTGATAAACAGCTCCACCACCACTGATACGACGGACTACCTCAATACCATTTTCTCGAACATAATCACGGTTAATTTCTTCGATAGTGTTCTGGTGACGACCAACAATGATAGAAGGTTTGTTAATCCAAAGAAGGAAGATTTGATCCTCATCTAGTAAGTGTTTAAAGGCATATTCTTCCAAGGCGATATTAAAAGCAGTGTCGTTTGAATGATTGATAATATATTTCATGATATCCCTTTATACGATAGAGACTGGAAATAATCTTCCAGTCTAGTCTATCTTCGTTTTATTTTTTCTTAGGTGAATGGATGGCCATTCCTAGAACATCCGCAAACGCTTCGTACATCACTTCAGAGTATGTTGGGTGTCCGTGGATAGTCTTCAGCATTTCTTCGACAGTAATTTCCATTTCGATGATACTTGACGCTTCGTTGATCAATTCTGCAGCTGCAGGACCGATGATATGGACACCAAGGATTTCACCGTATTTCTTATCTGCAATGACTTTAACGAAACCTTGAGCCGCATCAGAAGCAATGGCACGTCCGTTAGCAGCAAAGTTGAATTTACCGATAGCGACATCGTATTTCTCACGAGCTTGTTCTTCAGTTAGACCTACTGCTGCTACTTCAGGAAGAGTGTAGATGGCTGCAGGAGTCAAGTTAAGTTTGGCAACAGCATGATTTCCTTTAAGGGCATTTTCAGCGGCAACTTCACCCATACGGAAGGCTGCGTGAGCCAACATCTTCGTACCATTGATGTCACCTGGTGCGTAAATTCCTGAAACAGAAGTTTCCATGTATTCGTTGACCTTGATACGACCACGATCCAATTCAAACTCAACATCGCCAATTCCTTCAAGGTCTGGCACACGACCGATTGAAAGGAGCGCTTTGCTTGCAATGATATCGTCTTTTCCTTCAACTTTAATACGAAGTTGACCATTTTCCTCGATGATTTCTTGCAGTTTAGTACCTGTCAAGATGGTCATTCCTTTACGTTCAAGGATCAAGCGAAGGTTCTTAGAAACTTCAGCATCCATAGCTGGAACGATACGGTCCATCATTTCGATAACAGTTACTTTTGAACCAAATGTCATGAAGGCCTGACCCAGTTCGATACCGACAACTCCACCACCGATGATAACAAGGCTTTCTGGAACTTCGTTCATTTCAAGAATGTCATCACTTGTCATTACGAGTGATGATTCCATACCAGGAACGTTTATCTTGCTGACTTTTGAACCACCGGCAAGGATAATTTTCTTAGTTTCAAGCAATTCCGAACCATTTACCAAGACATTCTTGTCTTTAGTGATGGTACCAATTCCCTTATGAACAGTAACTCCGTAGCTACGAAGAAGACCTGCAACTCCACCAACCAAAGTATTGACAACCTTAGACTTGGTTTCAAGAAGTTTATCCATATCTACAGTGAAGTTTGGATTTTCGATGACGATACCACGGTTTGCTGCATGACCGATGTTTTCGATGATTTCAGCGTTGTGAAGGTAGGTCTTAGTTGGGATACATCCACGGTTCAAGCAGGTTCCACCGAGTTCAGATTTCTCAACAAGGGCAACCTTACCACCAAGTTGAGCAGCTTTAATGGCCGCTACATATCCAGCAGGACCTCCACCAATCACAACGATATCAAAGGCATCATCGCTCTTGCCGTCGTCGTTTGAAGCACTAGCTGCAGGCGCCGGGCTAGCTTCTGGCGTAGCTGCTCCAGCTGTTGGGATGTTTTCCCCTTCTTCACCAAGGTAACCGATAACTTCAGTTACTGGAACAGTTTCACCATCTCCTTTAAGGATGGCAATCAAGTATCCATCTTCTTCTGCTTCCAATTCCATGCTGACTTTGTCAGTCATGATTTCCAAAAGGATTTCTCCTTCTTTTACAAATTCACCGACTTTTTTATTCCATTGGACAATTTGTCCTTCTGTCATATCTACGCCGGCTTTTGGCATAATTACTTCTAAGGCCATGTCTTACTTCCTTCTAAATCTCTAAAATAACAATAGCTGACTTAAACCAACATTGAGATCGGATTCTCAATCAAGGCTTTCAAGTCTTTCATAAACTTAGCACCAGCCATACCATCTACAACACGGTGGTCAATAGTTAAACCAAGGCTCATGATAGGGCGAATGACAATCTCACCATTGACAACTACAGGTTTCTCGATTGTCGAACTTACACCCAGAATAGCTGAGTTGGGTTGGTTAATAATCGGACCAAAGGACTGAACACCAAACATTCCCAAGTTACTAATTGTGAAGGTTGAGTTTTGTAACTCACTTGGAGCCAATTTGCCATCCAAGGTACGACCAATCACGTCTTTAAATGCAACGACCAACTCTGACAAGCTCATCTTCTCAGCATTGTAAACAACTGGTGTCATTAGACCGTTATCCATACCAACCGCCATCGCAAGGTTGACATAGTTATGAGTGATAATGGTCTTGCCATCTTCTGTCAATGAAGCGTTGATGTATGGGTGTTTCATCAATGTTTTCACAACAGCGAGTGAAAGAAGGTCTGTTACAGTAGTCTTCTTACCAGTCGCTTCCATAATCGGATCAAGAACCTTCTTACGAAGGGCCAGCATTTCAGTCATATCAACTTCATAGTTGAGTGTGAAAGTTGGCGCAGTTAGGTAAGATTCAACCATACGTTGCGCGATAACCTTACGCATTGGTGTCATTGGAATACGCTCAATTTCACCATAAGGAGTGATATTATCTGGTACTTCTTCCACTTTTTCAATCTGAGCAGGAGACTTGATAGTATCGTTTTCGATATTTTCAGGAAGCAAGGCCAAAACGTCCTTCTTCATGATCTTGCCACGATGACCTGTTCCTTGGATTTCCTGCCAAGCAATGTTATGTTCGAGGGCAATTCGTTTTGCAAGTGGCGAAATGCGAACCACATTTGTGTCTTTATAAGTTTCCACGTCTTCTTTGTGGACACGACCGTTTGCACCTGAGCCAGAAACGTCGTAGAGGTTGATACCTAAATCATCCGCTAACTTTCTAGCCGCAGGAGTCGCTCTTAGCTTGTCATCAGCCATGACCTCTCCAATTCTAATTATGATACTAAGGGCGTAAAAAGCGACTGAAAAATAGGAAATCTACGCAGGCTTCGATGAAGCCAAGAAGATTTATCTTTTTTCCGAGCTTTTAGCCCGTGTTCGAATATAAGATATTAAGGACGAAGAGGGCAATGAAAAAATAGGAGATTGACGATGTGTTCGATGAACACAAGAAAATCTATCTTTTTTTCACAGACCTCCGTCCGAATTCAACTCTACAAGTAACTTGGACACGAAACGCGTCTCAAGTTACTACGGTTGCCGCTATTAGGCGGTCAACCTTGTAGACTTACTAATTCATTCGTCTAATATTATCGATTCGACTCATTCATGTCGCAACTCTTCAAATCACTTGGATATGAAACGAGTCTCAAGTTACTACGGTTGCCGCTATCAGGCGGTCAACCTAGTAGACTTACTAAGTCGTTCGTCGAATATTATCGATCCGACTCCCTTCTGTCGCAACTTTCAAACAACTTAGGTACAATACGTATCTCAAGTTGCTAAAGTTAAAAACTATTTTTACATAATTTATTTTATGTAATTTTATTCTTTGTTATAAGTTTTACGTATGGCATCTTTGATGCTTTCAACTGTTGGAATCATTGCATTTTCTAGATTTTGTGCGTAAGGCATTGGCACATCTTCTCCGGCGCAACGGCGTATTGGTGCGTCTAGATAATCAAATGCTTCTGATTCTGAAATAATAGCTGAAATCTCTCCGATATAGCCACTTGTTTTGTGAGCATCGTTGACAAGCACCACCTTACCAGTCTTCTTCACTGAGTTAATGATGATATCCTTATCAAGCGGAACAAGGGTACGTGGGTCCACAATTTCAACTGAAATTCCCTCTTCTGCTAATTCTTCAGCAGCTTGAACTACACGGCGAAGCATTTTGCCATAAGTAACGACTGTTACATCTGTACCTTCGCGTTTGATTTCCCCAACCCCAAGTGGGAGTGTATAGTCTGGATCAACTGGCACTTCCCCTTTTTGGTTAAATTCTGACTTGTACTCAAGAATGATAACAGGGTTATTATCACGGATAGCTGACTTGAGAAGTCCTTTCATATCCGCAGGTGTTCCAGGAGCTACAACCTTAAGTCCAGGAATGTGAGTAAACCAAGACTCTAGAGATTGCGAGTGCTGAGCCGCAGAACCAACTCCGTTACCAGCTGCACAGCGGACAGTCATTGGAACCTGACCTTTCCCACCAAACATGTAACGTGTTTTAGCAGCTTGGTTGACGATATTGTCCATGGCAATGACCGAGAAGTCCATGAAGGTCATATCAACGATTGGGCGAAGTCCTGTCATGGCTGCTCCTGCTGCTGCACCTGAGATAGCAGCTTCAGAAATCGGACAGTCACGAACACGTTCTGGACCAAATTCTTCGAGCATTCCAACAGAAGTTCCGAAGTCTCCTCCAAAGACACCGACGTCTTCTCCCATCAAGAATACATTTTCATCGCGACGCATTTCCTCAGACATAGCAAGGATAATGGTGTCACGGAACGACATTGTTTTTGTTTCCATTTTTATCTCTTTCTCCTTAGTCTGCGTAAATATCTTCAAATGCTGATTCTAGTGGTGGGAATGGGCTTTCTTCAGCAAATTTAACAGAAGCTTCTACTGCTTCCTTGACTTGTGCTTGAATTTCTTCCAATTCTTCTGCACTTGCAATATTGTTTTCAATGAGGTATTTGCGAAGGTTTTCGATTGGGTCTTTTTGTTTCCACAATTCCACTTCTTCACGAGTACGATATTTACCAGGGTCAGATGATGAGTGGCCAAGCCAGCGATAGGTTACACTTTCGATCAAGACTGGGCCATTGCCACCACGAACATGATCTACAGCTTTCTTAAATCCTTCATAGACATCGATGACGTTGTTCCCATCTTCGATAAACATTCCAGGAATTCCATATGCCGCACTACGTTGATGGATATGCTCTACATTGGTCATTTTCTTGATATCCGCAGAGATCCCATAACCGTTGTTAATGCAGTAGAAAACAACTGGCAAGTTCCAAATAGAAGCCATGTTGACTGCTTCGTGGAAGACACCTTCGTTGGTCGCACCATCTCCAAAGAAGCAAACGACGATTTTTCCAGTGTTTTGCATTTGTTGACTGAGGGCTGCACCGACAGCGATTCCCATACCACCACCAACGATACCATTGGCACCGAGGTTCCCAGCATCCAGGTCAGCGATGTGCATAGAACCACCTTTTCCTTTACAGGTTCCAGTGTATTTCCCGAGGATTTCAGCCATCATTCCGTTGAGGTCAATCCCCTTAGCAATAGCTTGCCCGTGTCCACGGTGATTTGAGGTAATCAGATCATCTGGATTAAGAGCCAGCATCGCTCCGACGTTAGCAGCTTCCTCTCCGACAGAAAAGTGAGTCATACCGGGAACTTTCCCCTTTTTCACTAACTGAGCGATTTTTAAGTCCATGCGACGGATTTCTTCCATCTTACGGAACATCTCTAGCAAAAGATTTTTATCTAAAGTTGACATAATCTTGCCTTTCTAACTTTGTACTTACCTTACTATTTTACCTTTTTTAGTATACGCTGTCAAAGTATATGGCTAATAAAAATTCACAATATAAAAAAATAAACCCCTGTTAAAACAGGGATTCTCTCTAGTTAGAGTATTTTTTCACAAAGTGCTTTTTCAGGATATTTTCCAAAAATTAGCTCAATCTTTTCATTACGGTTTTCAGACGCCATTGATACAAACAACCAGAAACAATCAAGCTGGCAATTAACCCAATCCAGTAGGCAAATGCCCCTAAGTCAGTTACTTGATCTAGTAGATATCCTAGTGGTATCGCTACTCCCCAATATCCGATTAAGCCAAGATAGAAAGGAACGATAGTGTCCTTATACCCTCTTAAAATTCCTTGGAGCGGAGCCGCAAAGGTATCAGCTAGCTGGAAAAAGAGACTGTAGGTTAGAAATACAGCAGTTGTTTCAATGAACTGAGAGTCATTCCCATATAGACTTGCTACACGATCTCTAAAAATGTAGAGAAAAGATAGGGTAAGACCTGCAAAAATAAGGGCGGTTACTCTCCCCAGACGAGCATAGATTTTTGCATCCTCAAAACGTTTGGCCCCCACCTCGTAAGACACAACAATCGCCATAGCAGAGGAAATACTCATAGGAAAAGCATACATGAGACTCGAAAAATTCATAGCTGACTGGTGACTGGCAATGATGAGCGATGAAAACTTAGCCATGATTAGTCCAACCACGGAGAAAATGGCTACTTCAGCAAATACGGTTCCCCCGATTGGTAGACCTAATCGAACACCTTCCTTGATTTTATCTATATTTAGTGGAATGCGTTTTTCAAGATGTAACGCTTTTAACCTTTCTTGTTTGAATAAAACAAGAATAGAAATCCCCAATAAAACCCAATAGGCTAGTGAAGTTCCTAGTCCTGCTCCTGCGCCACCAAGCTCAGGGAAACCGAAAGCTCCATATATCAAGAGATAGTTAAAACCACTATTGAGCGGAAGTAATAGGAGCATGAGGTACATAGATAGCTTGGTCAATCCAAGAGAATCCAACAAAGAGCGAATGACACTGAACAGCAACAAGGGAATAATTCCAATAGACAGGTACCAAAGATAGGAAACTGCAACTGCCGCCACTTGAGCTTCTAGTCCGATGTTGGTTAAGACAGGTGGCGCTAAGAATACTACCATTCCAAGCAAGACCAAAGACAGTCCGAAAGCCAAGTAGATAAATTGGTAAAAATCAGATGCTACTTCTTCCTTTTTGCCCCGTCCCAGATGATGGCCTATGATGGGAACCATGGCCGAAACAATCCCTGTTAAAAAAGTAAAGAAAGGATTCCATAGACTCGTTGCGGTTGACACCCCCGCCAAGTCCATGGTATTGTACTGCCCAGTCATGGTTGTATCAACAAAAGAGGCAGAATAATTGGCAAATTGATAGATCAGAATAGGGAAAAATATCTTAAGAAATAAGACAAACTTGTCTTTAAATTGATGGGTTGGATACATATACGCTCTCTATTCTTATAGTTTCTAGAGCAGAATCCCATCTAGTTTTGGTAGACAATTTGTCCCTTGCAGATGGTATATTTAACCTGCCCTTTTAAAGTTTCACCGATAAATGGGGAATTAGCTGCTTTTGACGCAAAATGGGAGTCCACAAGGCGGTCAGCCTTAGCGTCAAAGATAGTGATATCCGCTGGACCATTCTCAGCCAAGTAACCTGCTTCAAAGTTGTAAAGCTTGGCTGGATTGACAGTCATTTTTTCTAGCAATTCCATCAAGCTCAACTCACCAGCTTCCACCAAATAAGTCAAACCAAGAGAAAGAGAGGTTTCCAAACCTGTCATACCAGATGGTGCTTTGGTGATATCTTCAACATTTTTCTCATCTGCATGGTGAGGCGCGTGGTCCGTTGCGATAACTGTGATAACACCTGACTTGAGACCTTCGATAACGGCACGACGGTCTGACTCCAAACGAAGTGGAGGATTCATTTTGGCATTGCTTCCTTGAGTTAAAAGAAGAGCTTCTGTCTTAGAGAAATGCTGTGGCGCTACTTCTGCTGTGACCTGCGCACCTAGTCCTTGAGCAAACTCCACCACCTTGACACTTTCTTCCTTAGACAAATGCTGAATGTGAACATGGGCCTTGGTTGCATAGGCAATCATAACATCGCGCGCAATCATAGCGTACTCAGCCACTCCTGTCGCTCCACAGATATGGAAATGTTCTTTAGCGATGTTTTCGTTAAAGCCAAGAATTCCATTCAAACCTGGATCTTCCTCATGAAGGCAGATAAAGGTATTGAGTTTTTTGGCTTCTTCCATTGCTTCCTTAACCACTTTACTACTTTCAAGCGGAATTCCATCATCTGAAAAACCAACGGCTCCAGCTTCTAAAAGCGCCTTAAAATCAGTCAAGTCTTGGCCATTAAAGTTCTTAGTAATGGTCGCAACTGTCTTGACGTTAATCTTTTCCTTGGCAGCTGACTGGAGAACTTCTTGAAGAGTCTCTACATCCGAAATGGTTGGACTAGTATTAGCCATCATGACAACGGTTGTAAAGCCACCTGCAGCGGCTGCTAGGGCACCAGTATGAATGTCTTCTTTATGAGTTTGACCAGGTTCACGGAAATGAACATGGATATCGACCAATCCAGGAGCAACTACTAGACCAGTAGCATCAAGCACCTCTGCTCCTTCTTCCTTGATTTCAGGTGCAATTTTGACAATTTTCCCATCTTGGACCAAAACATCACACACTTGATCCAAACCAGACTTGGGATCCATTACACGACCATTTTTGATAAGTAGCATCTGCTTTCTCCTTTATTCATAGAAATCAACTTGGGTATCCAATAATTTATCCCCATCATAAACAAACTTGGCTGAAAAGAAGGTTTTATCTTCTAAAAGCCACTCAACAAAAGTGTGATCACCCTCCCAAGTTGGCTTGCTCAAAACTTCATCATAGGGAACCCATTCCAGCGTCCCCTCATTGCAGTCAATCAAGTTACCCTCAAACTCCGTCACCTTAAAAACATAGGTGTACCAGTCTAAATCTGGTGTGAATTCTGGAAAAGTGATAACACCTTTTAGAACCGGCTTGGCTTTGAGCCCTGTTTCTTCGAGGATTTCACGCGCTGCACATTCCTGTGGAGTCTCACCTCGCTCTAGCTTTCCACCCACACCAATCCATTTGCCTTCATGGACATCGTTGGGCTTCTTATTGCGATGGAGCATGAGCAGTTCTTTTCCGTTATCAATGTAGCAAATAGTCGCTAACTGAGGCATATTTTCTCCTTATCTAAGCCAATCGATTGGCTCTTGTCCTGTCTCTTTTAAGAATGCATTGGCCTTGGAAAAAGGCTTGGAACCCCAAAATCCTCTATAAACCGATAACGGACTAGGATGGGCTGATTCGATAATCAAGTGGTGAGGATTGGTAACCAAGACCTTCTTCTTACGTGCATAAGCGCCCCAGAGCACAAAGACTACAGGTCTGTCTAGATTATTGACCACCTGAATCACAGCATCAGTAAAGGGCTCCCATATTAGCCCAGAATGACCATTGGCTTGCCCAGCAGGAACCGTCAAGCAAGCATTGAGAAGCAAGACTCCTTGCTCAGCCCAAGCTGTCAAATCATGGGATTTCTTAGCTCCGATGTCATCCGACAATTCTTTCAAGATATTTTGCAAGGACGGCGGAGCTGGGATAGCATCGGGTACAGAAAAACTCAAACCCTGCGCTTGACCTGGCCCGTGATAGGGGTCTTGCCCTAGAATCACCACCTTAACCTCTTCCAGATGAGTAGTCAAGAGAGCTTGAAAAACTTTTTCCTTAGGTGGATAGACAGTTCCCTGAGCATAGACCTGTTCCATAAATTGATTGATTTTCCCGAAATAACCTTCAGGTAATTGCTCCTTAATCAAAGCATGCCATGATGAGTGTTGCATCGCCAACTCCTTCGTTTTTACTGCCTCTATTATAGCAAAAAGTGGCTATCTAAACCACTTTTTACAGTTCTTATATATACTGTTATTCATCCTAGTATTGGACATTAGTATTCACAGTATCAATCAGCCATTAAAAACTTTTCGATTGTTTCAATAGCATAGGAAAGTTGATTATTTACAGACTTCATCCGTTCAAAATTAGCGTCCATATAGTAGAGTTCAGATAAGCCACCCCTAGGGAGAAAAAGTGAATAGTGGATATTCATCTTCTCTCGAGTACTTAACTCTATATGATTGCTTATGATATACTTTAACTCTTTTAACGAATTTACTTGAGCAACCACACCTTTTAACTGATACTGCTCGATGAGATTTAGTAAGTTATCAATCTCTTCAATGACTTTAATTTCCATATCAACACCTCTTAGGAAAATCACTACAAAGCATCTAAACAATCCAGCAAGTCTTGGTAAGAATGAACTTCATAAGTCGGCTGGGCTTGTGTGTGATTTTCGAGGTGATGAGGGTTGTACCAGATGGTGTCAATGTCAGCATTATTACCACCTTGAATGTCAGCTGTTAAGGAATCTCCAATCATCAGCGTCTTTTCTTTATCAAATCCTGCAATCTGCTGACCGATTTTTTCATAGAATAGTGCATCAGGTTTTTGCGTTTGCAATTGCTCAGAGATAAAGACTTGGTTGAAATAGGGAGCCAGACCAGATTGAGCCAGACGTCCTGTCTGGATGGCAGTAATCCCATTTGTCGCAGCATACAAGTCATAATCACGTTCGATGAGGCTGTCCAAGAGTTCATGAGTACCCGAAAGAGTTTGTCCCTGTTGGGCTAAGTAAAATTGGTAACGCTGGGCAAGTAACCTACCGTCTTTTTTCTGTCCAAAATGGGCAAATAAACGAGAAAAGCGCGTGTTAATCAGTTCTTGTTTACTGATTTTCTTTTGCTCCAAGTCCTTCCAGAGAGCCTTGTTCATAGGAACGTAATAGTCTTTATAGGCTTGAATGTCCGCAACTCCTTCTTCCTTTAGAAGTTGCGTCAAAGCCACATCCTCAGCAGCATCAAAATCAAGCAAGGTGTGATCTAGATCAAAAAGTAGAAATTTGTAGGGCAATTTGAGAGTTTTCCTTTCTGAAATGAATTGATATTCACGATGATAAAATAGTTGAATTAAGAATATCAGGATGAAAGCAAATTATTCAGACTTCAAAACCACCTTCAAGAATAAATCGCTTGAGTAAATCTGATGTTTTTACATTTACCTTAAACGTTGTCAGTGTATTTCCAGCTATATTTTCAAAATACGACTTAGCCTTCTGTTTATCAACAGAATTTTTTAAAAGATCAAAACGACCAAATTCATTTAATGTTATTTCAGTCAACTTCATAGACATCATTTGTCTTAACAGTTCTTCATCAAGACCAAAGGTATCGCTTAAACGTTTAATTCGATCATAATGAATTTGAACCTGATAGTCATTAATGTAGTCACGAAGTGTCAGTGTACTATCTACCTCTATCTCCCCATTTTGAATATCGTGTAAGATTAAATTTGCAATTTTTTGCTCTTCCTGTGTCAGGGTTGCAAAGGTTTTGTGCAGTTCATTCAAAAGACTTTCAGATTCCTCCGTTCCCAAAGCTTTAATATACTTTTGGAAACGAGAATTCATATAGTCAGCATCAATCATTCCAGTATCTATTTCAATTATAGAGGTTGACAAATCAAATGGTACATCACCTGGACCTTTGCCTCCACCCCCATTACTCATCAGTTCCTTATAGCGAATAACTAAAATGTTATACGTCGTCTCATCGCATACTACATCCACTACTGATTTTTTCTTTCCAGCACCTTTTGAAATTTCGTAGTGTAATTTAGACCATTTAAAGCCTTGAATTCGAGCTGCTTCAAGATAATCGTTAAACGAATTAAATAGTTTAGCAAATTTTGCTTTTTCACTTCTCTCAGCAGGAAGTTTCTCAAAATTTTCTACACCAGAACTTTCAAAAATGTCCCGAATTTGATAAAAACGAGTATTTAGCATGACTAAATTCTGATCTAACTTATTGACAAAAAGCTCTACAGGACTGTCGCCTGAATAAAGCTGAACTGCATCTTCAATATTCCGTTCCATAGTGTGAGGTTTACGATAATAGCGGATGGTACCAAATGGTTTGTCCTCTCCAAAAATCCTATTGGTTCGAGAAAAGGCTTGGATAATCAGTTCATCCTTCATCAATTGGTCTACATAAAGAGTATTAACCCATTTAGAATCAAATCCTGTTAACATTTGATTTACAACGATAAGTAAGTCTAATTGCTTTTCTGGCTCTCTTTCAATCCATTTATGCTGGTGTTTGTGCGCCAAACGATTAGAAACATCCTTTTTGAAACGATCATGAGATGCCAAAGTGTAAAGCTGACCATATTGTTTCTCATAATCAGTTAGAATCTCTACAAGAGCATCTTCTTTAAAATCAAAGCCATCATTATTATCAACATTTGGATCAAATAACGCTGTTACTCTTAACTCAGGCTTTATTGCTTTCAGCAACCGATAATAAGAAATAGCTTCTTGGATACTGCTAGTCGCAAAAATAGCATGGAATTTTCCATTACGACTCAAGGTTAACCAGTTATCACAGATGTCCTTCACAACAGCTTTCTGATAGTCAGGTGTTAGATATTGATTTTTTGGTATGTAGTCTTCAATTCCTTTGATGTACTTCCCTTTTCTATTCATAAAGCCTGCCATCTTGACTTTTGAACCATCCATAAAGTGATAGTAGACTTTACTCTTTTCCTGCTTACTAACTGCTTCTTCTACACTAGAAGCTTTCGCCTGATTTAGGGCTACTTTTTCTCTGATTTCACGATCCTTATAGATTAAGACTTTATAAGGATCAAATCCTAAAACATTTTTATCGCGAATTCCATCCGCGATAGTGTAATGATGTAATTCTTGACCAAAAATCGAAGTTGTTGTATTCTTTTTTCGCTCATTTTCCTTTTTAATAGGCGTACCAGTAAAACCGAAGAACAGAGCTTGAGGAAAGGTCTCTTTAATGGTAATCATCATCTCGCCAAAAGTAGAGCGATGAGCCTCATCGATGATAAACACAATCCTATTTTTTCTCATCTCTTCCAGCTCTGCATCGGTCATCCCATCCTCCTCTTTGATATTACTCATCTTTTGAATAGAGGTAACAATCAAAGTATTTTCGGGAGACTTACTTTTCAAGCGAGTCCTAAGCATAGTTGTATTTTTTGTTTCTTGAACTGATTCTCTCTCCTCTGCAAAACCTCGATATTCTTTTATAGACTGAGTTCCTAGTTCAATTCTATCCAATAAAAATATTACTTTATCTGCATCTTTTGAGTTAGCAATTAGCTGGGCAGCTTTAAAACTAGTCATGGTCTTGCCAGATCCTGTTGTATGCCAAATAAAACCACCAAGCTGATTGCGATCAGCCCACTTATTTTTAGCTACCCGGTCAGAAATTGCTGCAACTGCATAGTATTGGTAGCTACGTAAAACTTTTAAAATTCCATCCGACTGGTCAGCTATAGTGTAATAACCGATTAGCTGATGCGCCATCGGGATTGACAAAAGATAAACAGCAATATCTTTCCAGTTGTTGATTAACTCATTATTAAAATCTTCCCAATGGAAATAATAATCTGAATTAAAACGTCCATCCGGTCCTGGATTGGCAAAGTAGACAGTTTCATTCGGCTCCATGGCCACAAAGATTTGAACCAAAGAGAAGAGACCTTTGAAAATGCCCTCTCTGGCATATTTTTCTATTTGTATTGTGGCATGGCTGACTGGAACACCACTGCGTTTTAGCTCCAAGTGAAAGACTGGCATGCCATTGATTAAAAGCATCAAATCGCCTCGTCTATCATGGAGAATAGGAGATTTTGTTGGAAATTGAGGCTGTCTTGCAATCTGATAGCGACTTGAACCTGCAGCAATCTCCTTACGATTATAGATTTTGAGACTAATCTCTTTTCCAAAATGCTCAGGATCTGCTGGATTGTCTCTTTTGACTGAGACTGAACCTCCGTTGATGAAACCGTTCAGCTTTAGTGGTGTTCGGAGATTTTCAATCTGCTCTAAAATCTGAGCCATTTCACCGTCTGTTAAAGGCTGGTCATTGAGACGGTCGCGTTCACGATTATTATCAAAGAGAATCCTGGCCCAATTCTCAATCAGATCCTGCTCAGTGGGGTAGTGGAGGATTTCTTTTTCCCAGCCCTTGGTAAAAAGTACCTCTATCAAGGCCTGTTCAAAATCAGCTTCTTTGCTAAAAACAGTCATCTGTAACTCCTTTACATCATCATTTGTTCAAGTAAAGCTTTTTTCATATTCTGCAGTTTGTCCAGTCTACGCTGTTGAAGGGCAATGAACTTATCTAGGTCTTGGAAGAGGGATGACAGGATGGAAATCTCTCTAAAATCATTAGGGATAACTAAACTAATCTCTGACATTACATTATTCATTAGTTTCGGGTTGCCAACTTTTGAAACATATTTCCAAGCTTCGTTATTTAATATTTCTGCAATCACTTTATTAGCAAAACCTTCATCAGACAATAAGACACCGTTCACATTTGTACTATAAAATTTTCCTTCCCTATAATTTACCGTTCCAGCATTTGCTCCATCAGTTGTCCAAGTTACTGCTGTTTCAAATAAATATTTATCATAATATCCTAACAATCCTTCGTTTTTGGTTTGAGAAGAATATACGGGATATTTATGAGTATCTGTTTTTTCTTCTGATATCTCCGTTGTTGCTAGTACTTGTCCCCTAGTAACTCTAAAAATATCTGAAACTTTCACTTCCTTCCACTCATCTTCAAATCCTGCGAAGCGAAGGACTGGTTTCTTTTGTCCTTTGGCTGGGGAGAGGAGCTTGAGGTAGGTTTTCTTCTGCTCTTTGAGAACCTCTAACTTACGCTGTTGAAGTGTAATGAGCTTGTCCAGATCTTGGAAGAGGCTGCCAATGGCCCTTTGTTCGGGGGGAGAAGGAAAGAAAATTTTATAATTACCTAACTGGGGAACGGTTAACTGGGGAACTCCCGTTGATTCAATTACAATATTTTGGGTATTTATAGCATTCTCTAAAAAAACAACATCATAATCTGATTTTAATGATAGAAGACGCACAACAGGAGTAAAATTTTCGTTACGAGCTTTTGCTACTCCAACATTACCTCTGCCAGTTACTGTAACTGCAGGAGCCTCTATTCTAAAGCTATCATTATAATACCCAATAATTCCGTCATTTGTAAGAGCATTGGCAACGACCGGATATTTCCCATTATTCAATAATTTAGATTTATCAATATCTCCACCAGCAGATATTTCTGAGCACTCCTCCAACTTCCGCTGTTCCCAAGCTTCCGCATTTTGACCTGAAAATTCTTTGAAACGAATAGCTGGTGCTTTTCTTTCTTCCGTCATCTTAATTTCTATTTAGGAGATTTTGAAACTCCCTCAATCCTTTCATATCAAATTCTGGCCCATCCAACTGGTCAATCATATCAGAGAGACTTTGCTCGACAGCTGCTAGTTCTTTGCTGACATCTTCAAAAGTTTCTGAGTATTTATCCGCTACTCCTGTGACATGTTTTATCAGCTGAGTAAATAAGACATCTGGTAATTGATTCAACTCCTCAACGACTGGGACAATCCATTTCTTCTCAAGCAGTTCATTAGCCTCTTCATCTGACAAGCTTTCAATGACTTGCTTCGTTTTCAAATGGAGCTTTTTCTCTGCTTCCTTAACTATAGTAGCTAGTTGCTTTTCTTCTTCTTGAAGTTTAATGACATTCTGTAAAGTAGCCTCAAAGCTTCCTTCCTCAAAAACTGTTTGACATTGCAACCACAGGATATAGCTTCTCACACTAACTACTCCGTAAGTTTTGTCTTTTAATGTCTCCATTGATGACCAGGATACTTCAGGGTGAGCAGCTATAAAATCCATTTTTTCTGCTTTCTTAGCTTTCCTATCTAACAGATCGAGATAAGTTCTTAAAGTCGAAATCTCCAAGCTATCCACTTCGGCATAAATATCCTCCAGCAATAGATTGACTTCCTTAGTGATAAAACCATCTTGCTCGTCAGTTAAAATCTGAAGTTCTTTTTCTTCTTCAGAAAGATTATCAATCAATTGAACATATGTATCCTTAATCTCTTGCAACCTAGCTTTTTGAGCTTTTATCTGCTCCAATTCTTCTGTAAGTTGGACTTCCTGAACCAACTCAAAAGGTAGTATGCGACCTATCCAGCCTTCCTGTTGTTCTTCTGCTTCTTTTCCCTTCTTTTTCTTTATGACAATATTTGGATCCACGCGCTTAACAGTTTGAAAACCTTCGGTCTGTATCATCTCCAAATCCTGAGAAATTTCCTGCCATCCATCGTCTAAAAGTTGATAGGCAGTGTAAGGATCAACTATGGGATAGTCAAATAAATTCTTGAATAGCTGCTGACTAATCACAGACTCGGCCTGGGGTAAAGAAACAGATAAAGCCTGAACTACCAAATAATCATATAGGTATGCAGAAAACGATTCAAAGCTCTGATGATAATCGGATAAGAATTTTTTTATATCCTCATTATTTAAAATCACTTGTTTTAAGTCTGAACTTTTAAACTCGACATAAGGAGATCCATCATCTTCAAAAAGGTCAGAAAATAAACTGGGGAAAGCGCACCAAAAAGGATCTAATTTGGCCAGCTCTGATTTAGGAATTCCTCCATACATAGAAGCATAAATATCCCAAGATTCCTGAGGTTCAGATGAATCAACATAACGTGGGATGTTAAGGTTATAGTCTTGCTGGCGAAGCTCTTCTTTTGATACCAGACGAGAATATCCCTCTATCGTTTCACGATTATTTACGATATCAACAATCTTCTTAATGTCAGAAGCACGAAGTTGGTTGTTTTTCCCAACTTTTACAAAGCCTTTAGAGGCATCTACAATCAAGATATCATCTCTATCTCTATGCTGTTTTAGCACCATAATAATCGTAGGAATCCCTGTACCAAAAAAGATATTTGAAGGCAAACCAATAATTGCATCAATCTTATTTTTTTCGATTAAATTCATACGAATTTTTCTTTCTTCGCCCCCTCGAAAAAGAACGCCATGAGGAAGAACAATAGCCATAATGCCATCCGGCTTTAAATGGTATAAATCATGAAGCAAAAATGCATAATCTGCTTTGGTTCTAGGAGCTAAACCAAAACCAAAGTAGCGGGGATCATCTTCTTTATGTTCAGAATCCCATTTCTGCGAATAAGGTGGATTTGAAACAACAGCATCAACGTAGAGTGGATTATAAGTATTCACAGGATCGTTTTCATTAAAATAAGGCCAGTCATCCTCCAAGGTATCCCCGTTTCGAGTGATAATATTGGATGGCAAAATTCCTCGCATAATCAAATTCATACGTGTCAAATTGTAGGTGTTGCTCTTTAATTCTTGGGCATAATATTGGATTTTATTTTCCCCTTGGATAAATTTTGAAGCAGATTGCCCGATGTTGATGAGCAAAGAGCCCGATCCACTAGTCGGATCATAAATTTTAATCTCATCTTTATCATGGAGATGATGGGCCACAATTTCAGAGATTAGTACAGAGACTTCGTGAGGGGTATAAAACTCCCCTGCCTTTTTACCAGCATTTGCTGCAAACATGCTAATCAGATATTCGTAAATGAAGCCCAAAACATCGTAGTCTCTTCTCCCTTCCATAGGAATTGACTTAATTAATGTAAGAAGTCTGCTAATAGCTTTTGTCTGAGAAGCAGATGATTCTCCAAGCTTACTTAGGCCAGTTTGGAGAGTATCAAAGACGCCATCAAAAACATGTTTATGTCCTTTACCAATTAATCGATTAAATGCTGACAAGGCATCTCGAACATTCGATACATCGAAATCAACCCCTTTTTTAATCCAAGTAGAAAAGAGATTATCATAACTGATAAAATAACCAATTTTTTCTTGTATATATTTTACAGTTTCTTCATCAGACTCTGATAAATCAGATAGATCGTCACCGTATCCTTCTTGAGAAAGGAATTGTTCTTCTTTATCTGATAAAAACTTGTAAAACATAAATCCTAGAATATAATCTTTATATTCGTTGGCTTCTATTTTAGAACGCATTTCATTGGCTGATTCCCAAATTTTTGCAGCTAATTGTTGCTTATTCATATTTGTATCCTATTAATCTAAAATATATTTACTTTCTATTATACCACAAGTAGCAAAAAGCAGTTCTTCATTTTACGAAAAACTGCTTTTACTAACTAGTTTTTAATGCATAGAGTCATCTCTTTGTTCTCTACTTTACATATAAATCTTTAAAGAGACCGTCCACTTCTGCTATTTGATAGAGCAAGTTGGATAGTTCTTGGTAATCTTCTTTTAAACATGAAAGGTGGGCTTGACCAAATAAAGAAGCCAACTCCTCTTTTAATCTTGCCCCTTCTGGATCATGATCTTTTAAAAATTTACTGAGATAGAGACTTCGAACAGCCGCAAGTTTAAAGCTGAAATATTGATGCAATTGTTTTTGCTCGGTATTTAAGCCGTTTTCAGCAACTGCTTTTGCATAGCATTTCAAAACACCGTTTTGACCATTCAGATATCGGGACTTTATAATCTTTGCTGTTTCCTGATAGATTTCAGTCTGACTAGGAGTCTTGAGCCGCTTAAAATTCCCCCACATGGAGTAGGCTCCGCGCTTATAGTCAATAGCCTCTGCCTTCCATGCTTCTAGTATGTCATTAAAAGCAACCTTCATACAGGCAAAACCAGCTGGATCATGCAAATAGAGGTGCTGATGATCAATGCCATACACGGTTACGAAGTGATCCACACCATAAAGGATTGTGTGATTGGGATTGTAAGTCAGATGGCCCATATCAAGAGGTCCCAGAACGACAGGTCCATTTGACAGAAATGTTTCCAACTTTCTTTTAACCTCTTCCAAATCTACTTCCGCGCCATCTTTTAGATAGAAGTCCTCATAGTCAAACCCAAGTATTTTTAAGGAATGAGAGATGGAAAGATCTGGCATTCCATTATCAAAAAATACTAGAGGGTGCTCCTCATCTTCCTTTACGATACTAGCTCCATTTCCCATCACCATAATTGCCTCTAAAAACTCTGCTTTAAAGTCATAGCCATAGCCATCCAGTGCCATTGCCAATGAATAACTATAGCAAAGTGACACATCTCCAAAATACATCTGCATATTCCTGCCTCCTTATCTTCTATGGGACTATTATACCGAGAAAACTATTCGCATGCCCCATAAAATCCAAACAAAAAATATGGTTTGTTTGTTTACAGACATGAATGTCAACAATTAAAAACTCTGTAAAAGCTATCTTCTACAGAGTTTGATTTGCATCTTTATAAAAAATCAGAAAATGATCTAGTCCCTGATGACTGGTATCCAGAGTTCCATTTGGTAGTCTGAGGACGACATATCTCCTTTGAAATAAACTTCAAAGTCTGGGGCTCCTGAGTGGCGATAGCCAGTTTCTGGAAAAAAGACCTCTAAGACATATTTCCAAGCATTGTGAATGCTAGCAGGTATAGGGCCTTTGACTGGTACGATAGCATATTCAGCGGCTGGGATATCTTTGATGGACAGACCTAGTTCTTCTGCTTTAGTTTTATCCGTCACATCATAAGCAGCCATATAGTTGATGATTTCGCCTTCTTTGACATCCGAGCAGACGCCAAAAGATTGGCCACTGCCTAGACTCTCTAGGCTTTCAAAGCTGTGATGGGCATAGAGATGCTCCCAAGCAGACGGGCATTTGCTATTGTCAATAGCTTCCAATAGGACGCCTGCCACGGTAAAAGCAGGTTTCTTTTGAATCTTGATATCCATGTTCTTTCCTCCTGTGATTTTTAAGGATAATTGAAGTCTAGGAAAGATCCGATAAGGTTTTCCTTTTCGAACTTCTGAGGGAGTTGCACCATGGAATTTCTTGAAGGCTGTGCTGAAGGCGTCAGCAGACTCATAGCCGTATTTCATTGCTATGTTAATGACTTTCTCAGTGCTTTCCCGCAAGTCCATCACAGCCTCTGACAACCTGCGATTGCGCAAGTATTCTGCTAATGTCATATCTGCCAGGATAG
This sequence comes from Streptococcus sp. GMD3S, assembly GCF_000298695.2. GTDB lineage: Bacteria > Bacillota > Bacilli > Lactobacillales > Streptococcaceae > Streptococcus. The sequence continues at coordinate 21,858 of NZ_AJRC02000010.1, forward strand.
AAAATAGCCTGCTAAAGAGAGAGTAAGAATAGCCCGATAGCTGCTGAAATCTTTTCATATCCACTTCTCCAGTCAGTTGCTGCTCCAAATAATCCATGGTTTGATTGAATTGATGCATCATATTCTTCTTTTCTTACCTCCATAAGATACAAAGGTCATTAAAAGCAAAGTGAAAATGGGAAAATTATCGCTGGTTCTTCTGATTCTAGGTAATTTTTTCTTTTTCGCATAGCTTTTAGTCCGTGTTCAATTCTATCTATATTCTAACAAATACAGGATACTTCCACCCTAGAATCTTTGTACAAGATTTAAAGGTGTAAATTCTATAACTTATCTTTTAATTTCTCAACAAAGAGATAGGCTGCAGGGCAGGTCAAGGTATTCTTAATCGTCAAATGATTAATTTGATGGATCTTTTTCCGATCTGTATGGGGGAATTCACGACAGGCCTTGGGACGAACATCATAGATGCAGCAGAGATTGTCTCCTCCTAGAAAGGGGCAAGGCATGGATTTGAAAACTTTATCCCCATCTTCATCCACCTGAAGGAATTCCGCTTCAAAAGCCGGTAATTTCATCTTAAAGTACTTAGCGATACGGGTGATATCTGCTTCTTTAAAGTCGGGCCCCAAAGTCTTGCAACAGTTGGCACAGGCAGTGCAATCAATCTCAGCAAAGACTTCTTGGTGAATCTGCTGCGCAATCTTATCTAAGTTTTTAGGAGGTTTTTTCTTTAGATTAGCTAACACTTTGCGGTGGTCCTTCTGCTTTTGCAAGGCTAGCTGATGGTAATACTCAATATCAATCTCTTTAGACATAATTTCTTCCTAATACAAGTGTTTTTGTCTATTATACCATAAACTCTGCCCCTTTCTTATCCCCTTGAACAGAAAAAAGCCCTTCGGAAAAAATCCGAGGGGCTTCAAACCTTGTTCACTGAACTAGATTATTTTTTAAGGTTGTAGAATGATTTCAATCCACGGTATTCAGCTACTTCACCAAGTTGGTCTTCGATGCGAAGCAATTGGTTGTATTTAGCGATACGGTCTGTACGTGAAAGTGAACCAGTCTTGATTTGTCCTGCGTTTGTTGCAACTGCGATGTCAGCAATTGTTGAATCTTCAGTTTCACCTGAACGGTGTGATACAACTGCAGTGTAACCAGCTTCTTTCGCCATTTCGATAGCATCGAATGTTTCAGTAAGTGTACCGATTTGGTTAACTTTAATAAGGATTGAGTTAGCAGCACCTTCTGCAATACCTTTTTCAAGGTAAGAAGTGTTTGTTACGAAGAAGTCGTCACCAACCAATTGAACTTTACCACCAAGACGTTCAGTAAGAGCTTTCCAACCGTCCCAGTCGTTTTCGTCCATACCATCTTCGATAGTGATGATTGGGTATTTGTTTACCAATTCTTCAAGGTAGTCGATTTGTTCTGCAGCAGTACGTACAGCAGCTCCTTCACCTTCGAATTTAGTGTAGTCGTAAACTTTACGTTCTTTATCGTAGAATTCTGATGAAGCACAGTCAAATCCGATAAATACGTCTTTACCAGGAACATATCCAGCAGCTTCGATCGCAGCAAGGATAGTTTCAACACCGTCTTCAGTTCCTTCGAAACGAGGAGCGAATCCACCTTCGTCACCTACGGCTGTTTCAAGACCACGAGATTTAAGGATTTTCTTAAGAGCGTGGAAGATTTCAGCACCCCAACGAAGAGCTTCTTTGAATGATGGTGCACCAGCAGGTACGATCATGAATTCTTGGAAAGCGATTGGAGCGTCAGAGTGAGAACCACCGTTGATGATGTTCATCATTGGAGTTGGAAGAACTTTAGTGTTGAATCCACCAAGGTAGCTGTAAAGTGGGATTTCAAGGTAGTCAGCAGCAGCACGAGCTACAGCGATAGACACACCAAGAATTGCGTTTGCACCCAATTTACCTTTGTTAGGAGTACCGTCAAGTGCGATCATAGCACGGTCGATAGCTTGTTGGTCACGTACATCGTAGCCGATGATTGCTTCAGCGATGATGTTGTTTACGTTGTCAACAGCTTTTTGTGTACCAAGACCACCGTAACGAGATTTGTCACCGTCGCGAAGTTCAACTGCTTCGTGTTCACCAGTAGAAGCTCCTGATGGAACCATACCACGTCCGAAAGCACCTGATTCAGTATAAACTTCTACTTCAAGTGTTGGGTTACCGCGTGAGTCTAGGACTTCGCGAGCGTAAACATCAGTAATAATTGACATTTTTTACTCTCCTTTGAGTTAAATTTTTTACACCTCTATGATACCTTAAAAATAAGCGTTTTTCAAGAAAAAACGTTATCTTTGTGCAAATTTTCCTTAACTTTATAAAGTAATCGCTTTCTTTTGTCTGTTTTCTTGCGATTTTTGTGATATACTGTTTTTATGACAGATTTATCAAAACAACTACTAGAAAAAGCTCATGGTGGGCCCAAATTAAACCCTGACGAACAACGCCGCTATCTCGGGACTTTCGAGGAAAGAGTTCTTGGCTACGCGGATATCAGTACTGCCAATAGTTCTGAATTAGAACATGGATTTTTCTCTATTTTAGAAAGCTTTCAAGAAAAGGTAGAGATACTTTTTGTGAAAATCTCACCAAGTATCGAGTTTGACAAACAGGTCTTTTACTTAAAACAAGCAAAGGAAAGCAACTGTCAGGCGACTATTATTTCAGACGATCATATCACCTCTCCTTTCGGTCTTGTCATTCATACAAATGAACCTGTTCAAGTAGACGAAAAGGACCTTAGACTTGCATTTTCAAGTCTTTGGGAGGAGAAAAAGGCAGAGGCTCCTAAAAAATCCGTATGGAAAAAATGGTTTGGCTAATGATTTCTCATGTTTAATAAACGGCCAATATTAGTAGCTGTGTGCTCCAAATAGAGACTTGCATTTTTCAAACTATCTTCCAAAGGTTCACTTTTCTCTAAAATAGAAAAGGCTGCTTGTATATTTTCGAATGGTAGGGAAGGTAAATCCTCGGAAAGACTACCACAAATAGCGATAACTGGAACTCCTTCAGGAGTTCTTTTTGCTACACCGATAGGAGCTTTTCCAACAAAGCTTTGACTGTCCAGTCTACCTTCTCCAACGATAACCAAGTCGGCCCCTGCAACCTTCTTGTCAAAGCCAATCAAATCCAAGCAAGTGTCAATCCCAGATACGATAGTGGCCTCAGCAAAGGCACAGAGCCCAGCCGCAATCCCACCGCCGGCTCCTGCTCCTTTAAGAGAGAGGGTTGATGGTGAAAATTTTCCATAGAACCGCTGTATAGCCAAATCTACTGTCTCAAACAAAGCAGGTTCCAAGCCCTTTTGTTTTCCAAATGTATAGGTTGCCCCTTGATGACCACATAGAGGGCTCACGACATCTGCTAAAATTCGGATTTTCACATCTTCAGGAAACCTAGACAACTTGCTATTTGAAACTGCCTCGAACTCAAGCAAAGTCTGACCGCAAGCTGGCAATTCCTTTCCATTCTTATCATAAAAACGATAACCTAAAGCAGCTGCAATGCCAATTCCACCATCATTACTTGCCGTACCACCTACACCGATATAGATTTCTTTCATTCCAAGATCAATGAGATGGCGAATCAACTCTCCGATACCTTTGGTTTGGATGTGAAGGGGATTTCGTTTCTCCCGCGGAATCTTTCCTAAACCAACCAAGTCAGCAACTTCAAAGAGCGCTATTTGGCCTTTATAAAAGCAGCGCATGGCTTCTTTTTGGCCAAAAGGTCCTGTCACTTCTTGCCATTTTTCTTCGAGTTCAAGAGAATGTCGAATAGCATCTACAGTTCCTTCCCCACCATCACCTACAGGGCAAAGCAGACATTCTACATCTGCTATCGATTTTTGGAATCCTCTTTTTATAGCTTGAGCGACCTCTTCTGCCATCAAACTTTCTTTAAAAGAATCGGGTGCAATTACAATTTTCATAGTTCCTCTCATTCTAAGAAATCAATCAAAGGTAGAACTTCCAAAAAATCCCTCGTATCTACATGACAAGCTATCTCTGTTTTTACGACCTCTTTGGCACAAAATGCAATACCACGTCCTGCTGACTTTAACATCAAGAGGTCATTGGCACCATCACCGATGGCAATCGTTCTTTCTTTGGGAAGTTTCAGTTCTTTTTTCCATTTCTCAAGAGTATCTTGTTTTACTTGACCTGTCACAATTTCACCAACTAGTCGACCTGTTAAAAAACCGTCTTTGACTTCCAACTGGTTGGCGGAGAAATAGGAGATACCAAGGGATTTTGCTAATCTCTCAACTATTGGTGCAAATCCACCAGACACTAGACCGACTAAAATACCCTTCTTTTGAAGTATGGAGATAAATTCTTGGGCATTCTTGGACAGATGAATGGATTTGATGACAGTATCAAAGACCGAAACCGGAAGGCTTTTTAACAAAGCTACCCTCGCTCGTAAACTTGTTTCAAAGTCCAGTTCACCTCGCATTGCCTGGCTTGTAATCTGCGATATTTCTTCTTCGCAACCTGCTTCTTTTCCTAAAAGATCAATCACTTCTTCTGCTATCAGGGTGCCGTCAACGTCCATGACACACAAGCCTTTTACTTGAGACATAAACTTTCCTTTCTAAACAGCCCAAAAATCGTATGAAAGAATCATACGATTTTATCTATTAGTTGACTAAACTATGGTACAAGTCCAGGTAAGATTTGCAGGCTGTATCCCATGAGAAATCGCATTCCATAGCTTGTTTTTGTAGATTTCTCCAAACGTCTGGCTGGTTCTTATAAACATCCAAGGCTGTTTGGAAACTCCAGTTAAGCCAATAAGGTGTTAAATTATCAAAGCTAAATCCAGTACCAGTTCCTTCGATTGGATTGAAGGATTGAACTGTATCTCTTAGTCCACCAACCTCATGAACCAATGGTAGAGTTCCATAGCGCATCGCCATCATTTGAGACAAACCACATGGTTCAAAACGACTCGGCATGAGGAAGAGATCACAAGCTGCGTAGATTTCTTGAGCAAGTTTGACGTCAAAAGTGATATTTGCTGATAGCTTGTCTGGATAGACTTGTGCAAACCAAGAGAAAGAATGTTCAAAAGCTGGGTCACCTGTTCCTAAAAGGACTATTTGAACGTCCTCCTGTAAGAAACGATGCAAGCTTTCTACAACAACATCAAAACCTTTTTGGCGCGTCAAACGAGAGACAATCCCAACTAGAGGAACATCTGCTCGTACAGGTAACCCAACTCTCTCTTGCAATTTTGCTTTGTTTTGAGCTTTTCCAGACAAATCTTCTTTATCAAAATGATAGTCTAAAAGTGGGTCTGTTTGAGGATTATAAAGATCTGCGTCAATACCATTAACAATACCTGAAACCTTACCTGACTCCATGCGAAGAATCTGGTCCAAACCGCAACCAAACTGACTGGTCATAATCTCGTGCGCATAGCTAGGGGAAACGGTTGAGACACGATCCGCGTAGAGAATACCTGCTTTCATCCAGTTGAGACAATCATTCCAGCGAAGGGTCCCATCAGCATAGCGTTCAAACCCAACACCGAACAAATCCCACAACATTCCTTCAGAAAATTGACCTTGGAATTCCAAATTATGAATGGTTAAAACGGTTCTGATTCCTTGATAGGCTTGAATCCAATGGTACTTTTCTTTTAACAAGAAGGGAATCATGGCTGTGTGGTAATCATGAACATGGAGAAGGTCAGGGATAAAGTCGATGCGTTCCATAGCTTCAAGAGCAGCCAGTTGGAAAAAGGCAAAGCGTTCACCATCGTCAAAATCACCGTACACATGACCACGGAAGAAATAATACTGATTATCAATGAAGTAGAAAGTAACCCCATTCAAGACCGTTTTCTTAATACCACAGTACTGTCTACGCCATCCTACACTAACTTCAAAATGGAGAACATCCTCTATCTGGTCGCCGAACTTAGCTTCTACCATATCATAATAAGGCAAGAAAACTGCAACTTCGTGCCCCGCTTTTACAAGTGATTTGGGAAGTGCGCCAATGACATCGCCCAAACCACCTGTTTTTGAAAAGGGTGCTCCTTCTGCCGCTACAAATAAAATTTTCATGAATAAATGTCCTCTGTTACTGTTTCACCCTTCTTCACTACAACTGGATGTTCTGCTGTGCCTCGAATGACAACACCGTCCGCAACCTCAACTCCTTTGTCTAGAATTGCATATTCAACCTGGGCACCTTGCCCAATCACAACACGAGGGAATAAAATGCTGTCCTTCACCACACTATCTTTGTGAACATAAATGTTACGAGATAGAACTGACTGAACTACTTCACCCTCAATGATACTACCAGAAGCAAACTGAGAACTTCTTACTTTTGAAGTATTCGCATAGTAGGTTGGTTCTTCATTCTTAACTTTTGTATAAATCTTTTGATTTGGTGAGAAGAGAGAATAGAACTTTTTAGATTCAAGCATATCAATATTTGCTTGATAATAGGACTGAACAGAGTGAATATTAGCTAAGTAGCCTGTGTATTCGTAAGCAAAAGCTCCTTCTTTTGCAGCTAAATCACGAAGAACATAGCGTAACTTTTCAGGATATTCTTTCTGAGCCTCTTCTTCAAGTCGTTCAATCAACCAAGGAGTATCCACAACAAAGATATCTGTAGACATGTTGAAGAGTTCATCCGTAGATTTGTTATCAAAGAGTTTGTGCGAACGAACATGGTCAGTTTCATCAATTTCCAAGATAGCATTCACATCTGAAATGTCTTTCTTCGGAAGTTTCTTATATACAACTGTGATCGGACCTTTCGTTGTATTGTGTAGGTGGAAGACTTGATTCAAGTCAATATTCACCAGCACATCGCAGTTAATCGAAACGGTTTGGTTTGAACCTGAACGTCTCAAGTAGGTAAGAAGCTGTTGGTAATACTCTTTTCCAACTGTACTGCTTTCAACACGAGTATTGTAAATTCCTAGATAGTAGTGACTTAGAAGGGTGGACAAGCCCCACTCACGACCTGAACGGATATGGTCGAATACTGAGCTGATATTATCTTGTTGGAAAATACCAAAGATACTACGAACACCTGCATTTGCAAGACTGGAAAGGGGGAAGTCAATCAAACGGTATTTCCCACCGAAAGGTAAGCTAGCTACCGGACGGTGTTCTGTTAATGTTGACATATCATGAAAACCAACTGTGTTTCCTAAAATGGCTGAATATTTATCAATCTTCATCTGTTGCTACCCCCACTACTTCATTGTATCCTACTACTTGTACTTCGTCAGTTCCGTCAATCTCTACGCCGTCTGCAATAATGGCACCTTCACCAATAATAGCACGAGTAATCTTTGCTCCATGGCCAATAATAGCCCCACTCATGATGACTGAATCAACGACCTCGGCTCCTTCACGAACCTGTGCTTCTGTTGAAAGAATCGAACGTTTAACCGTTCCATCTACAAAACAGCCATCCACGACCAATGAATCCTCAACGTGTGCATGTGCTCCAAAGTAGTTGGGTGGTGAGATCAAGTTTCTTGAGTAAATTTTCCACTGACGATTGCGGCTATCCAAGGCATTTTCTGGCGAAATGTACTCCATATTGGCTTCCCAAAGTGACTCAATCGTACCAACATCTTTCCAGTAGCCATTAAATTCATAAGCATAGACACTTTCACCAGACTCGAGATAGTTAGGGATAACGTTCTTCCCAAAGTCTGACATATCCACATTGCTCTTTTCAGCAACAACAAGCATATTGCGAAGTCGTTTCCAGTCAAAGATATAAATTCCCATAGAAGCCTTTGTAGACTTAGGTTGCGCAGGTTTTTCCTCGAATTCAACGATACGGTTATTGGCATCTGTGTTCATGATACCAAAACGGCTAGCTTCTTTGAGAGGTACGTCTAGGACAGCTACTGTCAAACTGGCATTGTTATCCTTATGGGACTGAAGCATATCATCGTAGTCCATCTTGTAGATGTGGTCACCAGAAAGAATCAAAACATACTCAGGATTAACACTGTCGATGTAGTCAATGTTTTGGTAGATAGCGTGACTAGTCCCTTCAAACCAACGGTTTCCTTCGCTGGCTGAATAAGGTTGTAAAATAGAAACGCCTGAACTGATACCATCCAATCCCCAGCTAGAACCATTTCCGATATGGTTGTTCAAAGCAAGAGGTTGGTACTGCGTAATCACACCAACATTATGGATTCCAGAGTTTGCACAGTTGGAAAGAGCAAAGTCAATGATACGGTAGCGCCCACCGAATTGCACTGCCGGTTTGGCAATGCTTTGAGTGAGTTTTCCGAGACGAGTTCCTTGCCCACCCGCAAGGATCAAAGCTAGCATTTCATTCTTCATTTTCTACTCCTTTATAAAGACATGTGAACGTTAAAATCGAAAGAAGGTCGGAAGTCAAACTTTTTTATAAAAATAATAGGAAATCCATTTCTCTTGTGTTTCAAGTCCAATACAAGTACATCCGTTTTTAAAATCTAAAAAATATCATCATCAGCCCATTATTCTTTTTTCTTGGTTGGTTTCAAACGACGCTTGATCTTCCAGATGCTTGCTCCCATGGCAGGCAGGGTAAAGGTCAAAGTCTGCTCATAATCTTTCCATAAGCCTTCTTGAGTCTGAACTGTTTGATTGTGCTCTTTCCACACACCTCCCCATTCTTCTAGTTCTGTATTCCAAACCTCTTCGTAAATACCTGCAACAGGTAAACCAATCGTAAAGTCCTTACGTTCAACTGGTGCCATATTAAAGACACAGACTAATACTTCGTCCTTCTTGCCCTTACGAATAAAGGAAAGGACACTCTGATCTCTATTATCAGCATCGATAATCTCGATACCATCATAACTAGTATCAATTTCCCACAGACAACGATGCTCTTTATAGAATTGATTCAGTTGTGAAGTGAAATGCTTCATCTTGGCATTCATCGGATCTTCTAGATTAGACCACTCCAACTGCTCCTCAGACTTCCACTCGAGGAATTGCCCGTACTCACTACCCATGAACAAGAGTTTCTTACCTGGATGACAAATTTGATAGGTGTAAAGATTGCGCAAACCAGCGAACTGATTGTAGCGATCTCCCCACATCTTATGCATCATACTCTTCTTACCATGAACTACCTCATCATGTGAGAAAGGTAGGAGATAGTTTTCATTGAAAACATACATAAAGCTGAAAGTCACAAGATTAAAGTCATACTTGCGATAAATCGGATCTTCCTCGTAGAAACGGAGAATATCGTTCATCCAGCCCATATTCCATTTATAGTCAAAGCCAAGACCACCCATTTCTTTCATGCCAGTAATCTTTGTCGCTGATGAACTTTCTTCTGCAATCATCATGATATCTGGATGAGCTAACTTAATCACTGTGTTCAAACGTTGAAGGAAATAATAACCCTCATAGTTAAGGTTTCCACCGTCTTTGTTTGGAGTCCAAGGAGCATTATCATAATCTAGATACAGCATATTGCTCACTGCATCGACCCGAATACCATCTAAGTGGTAAAAATCAATCCAAAATTTAATACTTGAAATCAAGAAAGACTGGACCTCATTTTTCCCGAGGTCAAAATTCAGCGCACCCCAACCGTAGTTATGAGCCTTGTTGTGATCTTGGTATTCAAAAGTTGGTGTGCCGTCATAATATGCTAATGCATCATCATTAATAGTGAAATGACCTGGAACCCAGTCTACGATAACACCGATATTATTTATATGACACTCTTCAACGAAATCTTGGAATTCCTCAGGTCTGCCATAGGAATGTTCAAAAGCAAAGTAACCCATAAGTTGATAGCCCCAGCTCAATCCAAGTGGGTGAGCCATTAAAGGCATGAACTCAATATGTGTATAGTTCATCTCAACCAAGTATGGAATCAACTCGTCCTTCAGTTGTGAAAAAGTATAGGGACTACCATCTGGATTTCTCTTCCAAGATCCTGCATGGGCCTCGTATATATTAACTGGTCTCTCGAAAAATCCCAAACGTTTGCGACGTGCTAGCCAAAGACCATCTTTCCATTTCTTTTCACGGATATTGGTCAGAACTGCTCCTGTGCCCGGTCTAGCTTCAAAATAAACTGCCAACGGATCAATCTTCATAATCTGGTGACCATTTGCACGCGTGATATGATATTTATAAATCTGACCTTCCTGAGCTTGACTCGTAAAGACTTCCCAAACACCTGCTTCATTACGAACCATAGGAATTTGATTCTCAACCCAATTAGTAAAATCACCAACTAGATGAACTGCTTGTGCATTTGGTGCCCAAACCCTAAAGGTATAGCCTATTTCTCCGTTTTTCTCCTCTCTATGCGCTCCTAAATAATGCTGGAGGTGAAAGTTCTCACCTGTAGTAAAGGTTCTTAATGCTTCTTGATTATTCATTCAATCCCCTTTCTTTTGTAAGCGTTTTCTATAATTCTATTATACACTCTTTTAAGATAACTTTCAAGTAATTTACGAAGGAAATCATATTTTTTTATGAAAGCCTTCAAAAAATTACCTAGCATTTTAAAAAAGATATCCTGAAAATAGAATACGAAACAATTTCCATATATTTTTTTATTATAATACCAGAATATTCGTTTTTTATCAATTTTTAACTGTATTTTTAGTAAAAAATAAAATCAGGAAGGTAATTTCCTAATTTTATAAATTATTTCACATCAAAAACAATGGATTTAACATTTGTCATCGCTTCGATACTATATTTAATTCCTTGTACTCCTGCACCAGAACCCTTTACACCAAGGAATGGGAAATTATCTGGTCCACGCTGTGTTTTATTATTAATATGAACGGTACCCACTTCAAGTTTTTCAGCAATTTCAAACGCCTTCTTAAAGTCATTTGTAAAGACTGAAGATTGAAGACCGAACTCTGATTCATTAGCAATTTCTAACGCTTCATTGGCATCTGCAACTCGGATAATTGGGAGAACAGGTCCAAATGGTTCTTCCCAGGCTAATTTCATGTCTCTTGTGACATAATCAAAAAGTCCTGGCCAAATGAGATTATTCTCACGTTTGATTGGACTGAGCGCTTTGGCTCCTTTTTCCTGAGCATCTTCAATCAATCCCCAGATGAAATCAGCTGAAGCATTGTCAATAACAGGTGTGATATCTGTATTGTCAAATGGATCACCGACTGTTAGCTTAGCAACTTCAGCTTGGAGCAATTCTGCCAATCTGTCTGCTACGCTTTCCACAACCAAAACACGTTTGATAGCGGTACAACGCTGACCAGAGTAGCTAAAGGCACCACCTACGATTTGCTTAGCTGCATTTTCTAAATCTGCATCTTCTAAGACAATTGCTGCATCTTTCCCACCAAGTTCAAGCATAATCGGGCGCATACCAGCTAAACGACCAATACGCTCACCAATCGGTGTTGAACCTGTAAAGTTAATGAAGTTCACTTCCTTGTGTTCGATGATGTAGTCTCCGATTTCAGAACCACGTCCAGTGATGGTGTTAAAGACACCTGCTGGGATTCCTGCTTCGTCAAATGCTTTAGCTAGCAAGAGGCCAGAAATAGATCCTTGTGTTGGGGGTTTGAACATAACGACATTTCCTGCAATCAAAGCCGGAGCAATCTTAGATCCAGAAAGGTTGACTGGATAGTTAAATGGTGCAATAGCTAAAACGACACCAACTGGTTCACGACGGACAACGGCTAGTTTATTTTTACTTGCAGCTTCAAAACCGCCACCTTCCATTGCTTGTCCAGTGATACGGAGACCTTCCTCGGCAGCAAAACGAATCAATTCTGCTGTACGTACTACTTCTCCAATGGCTGCTTTAATCCCTTTTGCAACCTCTTTAGCAAGAATGGTACCAATTTTTTCTTTGTCACGTTCCAAAATGTCTGCTGTCTTATGCAAATAGGCTGCACGCTCAACTGGTGCTAAATCACGCCATGCTGGGAGAGCTGTACGCGCTGCTTCCATAGCCTCATCTACTTCAGCCTGACTCATAGCGGGTACTGTCCCCAACTTTTCTTGATTGATGGGAGAATAGATGGCAATTTCATTCTCTGATGATTTCCATTTTCCATTCACTAAATTCTGATAATGTGTCAAATTCTCTTCCTCCTGAAAATGATTAAAACTTATTTTATCAAATTTTCAGAAAATTACAACCCCTTTTTGGAAAATATTGATATTTTTTTCACAAACTTGATTCTTCAAATTATTTGAAATTTATTCCTATTAGATATTGGTTTTTCAATAAAAATCAAAAAAGGTCTAGTTTTAACTAAACCTTTTTGCTGCATTTACTATGAAAGTACCTTCAAGACTGCAACGCTGATATCATCAATCACATTAGACTCTTTAGAACGACTATTGGACACAAGCATTTCAAGATTTCCTGCATTTTCAAAGTAGAAAGAAGTTCCCTTGGCATTGAATACCACCAATAAGTGCTCTGTTCCACCGTGAATTTCGTAAACAATCCAACCACTATTTTCAGCAGCTGTATGGACGAAAACATGACGATAAACTTCTTCGTATGTAGGATAAGAGAAAGCACGCCTTTGTGTTTTTAGGCGAATAATCTGGCGAATAAAGTCAATGCTCTCTTGTCTCTCATTGATTAAATCCCAGTTGACCTGGTTGACACTATCTGGAGCATTGTAACTATTCATAGCCCGTTCTCTATCTGCTGGAGTCAGCTCGCCATTTTCTCCTGTAGCAAGGAGCTTGGTGCGACCAAATTCTTGCCCCAGCTCTATAAAGGACATCCCTTGCATAAGAATGCTCATCGCTGTTGCTGTCTCGACCTGACGCATAATCTTATCTGAACTGTGATCTGGGTGAAGGGTTGCTAACAAATCATGCAAGTTGTAATTATCATGAGCTTCCACGTAGTTAAGAACTTGGTTTGGACTAAGATATGAACCCAACTCTCGGCTACCAAGAATAGCTTTGGCTACAATCGGTTCTGTAGCTGCACCGCTAACAAATCCTGCCTTGATTGAGCCGTAAACTTCTCCTCCTTTGATGGCATCACGCTGATCATCGTTGAAGAATCCGATATTTGGCATCTGGTAGGCATTGTCCTTCTTGGCCTTATCATAAGGTGCAAGACCTGTCCCCATATCCCAGCCTTCTCCATAGGTGATAATACGGGGATCAACTTCATCAAGTGCCCAGCGAATCGCCTGCATGGTTTTAACATCGTGAATTCCCATCAAGTCGAAACGGAATCCGTCAATATTGTATTCTTTCACCCAATAAAGGAGTGAGTCAATCATATACTTGCGGTACATTTCGTGTTCGCTTGCGGTTTCATTTCCAACACCTGTACCGTTTTGGAAGGTTCCATCTGGATTCATACGATAGTAATAATCGGGAACAGTTGTTTGGAAAGGTGCATCAACCGTTGAGAAGGTATGGTTGTAAACGACATCCATAATGACACCGATTCCCGCATCATGATATGCCTGAATCATGGTCTTGAGGTCTCGAATAACCTGTCCAGGATCATCTAGATTACTAGAGAAACTTGGTTCTGGCGCATTGTAGTTTTGAGGGTCATAACCCCAGTTATAGGTTACATTCCCGTCCTCGTCATATTCCTTATGGCGATCAAAGATTGGTTGGAGTTGAACATAATTACAGCCGAGTTCTTTGATATAATCAAAGGCTGTTGCTTGACCATACTGGTTAACCGTTCCAGTCTGGGCAGCCCCAAGGAAGGTCCCTCGAAGGTTTTCTGGAACTCCAGATGTCGGCGATTTTGTAAAATCACGAATGTGCATCTCACAGATAACGGCTTTACATGGATTTTCCAAACGCCAAAGGGCGTCTGTCCCATGTTTGACTTTAAATCCTTCTACCTGTCTATCTTGCTGAGATAGGATGACAGAACGTTTCCCATCAGGACTTGTAGCGATAGTGTATGGGTCTCGTATCAAGGTCTGGTGGTGCGGAAACTCAATCTGATACTGATAGGCTTTACCTGCAAGATTTTCATCCAGGTCTACACTCCAAACACCAATGGTATTGTACTTATGACTATATGAATAGCTATTACCACGCTCAAGATTAAAGGTTTTCCAAATCGGCGCGTCGTTACTTGTATTTTCATAAACGACCACTTGAACTGCTGTAGCTGTTGGAGCCCAGAGTTTAAAGCTTGTCTGGTAGTCAGAGATACTATACCCCAACTCTCCTTGGTATCCCCAATGGTGATCAAAACTTTCACTGTGAAAGGCTTTATCAAAAGCAAACGGGTTTCGATCTTTATAGCAAGAACTTGCAATGGCTGGATTTTCAGAATAATAAACCGTCTCATCACCATCCAAAATCCAAACCTCAGTCAACAGTGGATAGTAGTTAAACCGTAGGAGATAATCTTTTGTCTTTCCATCTATTTCTACAGAAAAGTTCAGAGTATCGAGCCTTTCTACACTTGTAACTGTAAAGGAGAATTTTGCACCAAAATAATCATTTTCATAATACAAATTTTCTTTAACATCTGCCTGTTTTCTACTGAATGAACAAGCATCATAATCCCCATTTTTTCGGTGAAAATGGATGACTACTGGGTATCTATACATTTCTTTTCCTAATTCCTAATTTCAATTTTTTTATGTGGTGCTGAAGAATTTAGCGGGAATTTCAGCACAATAGAGAATAGCATTAATAGATATAAAAACACATCAGGAGAGATAGTTCCAGACTATCTAACATCTAGTTTTCAACTATTCTTTACAAACTTTCTAGCCAAGCTTCATCTCGAACTTCGATACCAAGTTCTTGTGCTTTTTGGAGCTTGCTTCCTGCATCTGCTCCTGCTACGACAAGATTCGTTTTCTTAGAAACACTGCCTGTGACTTTGGCACCCAGACTTTCGAGTTTGCTTTTGGCTTCTGAGCGCGTGAGACGTTCCAATTTTCCTGTTAATACAACTGTCAAACCTGACAAGGCCGCATCTGCTACTACTGTCTGTCCCTTGTAGTCCAGATTGACTCCAGCTTCTTTCAACTCATCTAAGAGAATCTTCGATCCTTCTGTAGCAAAGTAAGTCTGAAGGCTTTGGGCAATCACTCCACCCAAGCTCTCGATACTTGCTACTTCCTCTGGGTCTGCTTGGGCTAGATTTTCAATAGAGTGGAAATGTTGGAGCAAGAGTTGGCTAGCCTTGCTTCCGACATGGCGAATTCCCAGACCAAACAAGAGCTTTTCAGCAGAGTTTTCCTTGGATGCTTGAATGGCCTGATATAGTTTAGAAGCAGACTTTTCCTTGACGCCTTCTAAAAGAAGGAAATCGTTTTCTTTCAAACGGTAAATATCTGCCACATCCTTAACCAGATTAGCAGCAAAAAGCTTTTCGACGATAGATGGACCAAGACCCGTAATATTCATAGCATCTCGAGAGGCAAAGTGAATCAAACCTTCCATGATTTGGGCAGGACAGCGTGGATTGATACAACGAAGAGCCACTTCATCTTCAAAATGAAGCAACTGACTGTCACAGCTCGGACAGTTAGTCGGAATATCTAGTTTTTCTTCAGAAACACGTTTAGACTCTACCACACGCAGAACAGCAGGGATGATATCTCCAGCCTTATAAACGATAACCGTATCATCTTTGCGGATATCCTTTTCAGCAATATAATCTACATTATGCAATGTTGCACGGCTAACAGTTGTCCCAGCAAGCTGAACAGGTGTTAGATTGGCAGTCGGAGTCACAACACCCGTACGACCTACTGTCCAGTCAACTGAAAGGAGCTGGGCTTCTTTTTCTTCAGCGGGAAATTTATAGGCGATTGCCCACTTGGGCGCTTTAACAGTAAAGCCGAGTTCTTCTTGACCTGCTAGGTCGTTGACCTTGATGACCACTCCATCAATATCGTAAGGAAGTTTCTCCCGTTCTTGTCCTACTTCTTGGATGAAATCCCATATCTCATCTATACTTTTAGCCAATATTCGTTTAGGATTAACTACAAAACCAAGCTGTTCAAGATGCTCCAAGACTTTTTCTTGACTATCACGAGTAGAAGGGCTGGCTTCTTGATAGAGGAAAGTCGCAAGATTGCGTTTGGCCACTACTGCTGTATCCAGCTGACGGAGGGTTCCTGCAGCTGCGTTACGAGGATTAGCAAATTCAGGCTCTCCATTTTCTTGGCGAGCTTGGTTGACCTGGTCAAATGAAGCGCGTGGCATGTAACACTCTCCACGAACGGTGATATCTAGTTCTTCGGGCAAGGTCAAAGGAATGTCCTTGACACGCTTGAGGTTTTCGGTGATATTTTCACCAACAGAACCATCCCCACGTGTGGCACCAACAACCAAAATCCCCTTTTCATACGTAAGCGAGATAGACAAACCATCGATTTTCAGCTCACAAATATAGGTCGGTTGGGGTAATTCCTTTCGCACACGCGCATCAAAAGCTTCTAACTCTTCACGTGAAAAAGCATCCTGCAAACTGTATAGAGGATACTGATGACTGTATTTTTCAAAACCATCTAAAACCTTACCACCAACACGATGAGTTGGACTATCCGCTAAAACTTGATCTGGATAGGCGGCTTCCAACTCAACCAACTCTCGGTAGAGACGATCATACTCGCTATCTGAAACCGAGGGATTGTCACTCGTATAGTACTCGGTCGCATAGCGGTTGAGTAAGGCAACTAACTCATTCATTCTTTCATTCATAATCCCATTTTACCACAAAGCAAGCCCTCCTCACAATAGAGAAGGACTGAAAAATGATTCGTAATGAAATATTTTCTAAAAAAGAGAAATTATAACTCTTTTTTAAAATGACTTCGCACATAAACGAGGGATAAACAAGACAGGATGATAACACCGCTTCCAATTATCAGAAAAGAAGAGAGATGGACACTTGGTAGCACCGTCATAAAGCCTTTTGCAATCGGCATAAATAGGATGGCTAAGGTAAAAATGGTGCTTAGTACTCTTCCCAAGTATTCCCCCTCAACCTTGGTTTGAACCTGAGTAAAAAAGTGAATATTAAAAATCGTCATAAACAGTTCACAAACTAAATTTCCAGAAAAGGAGAGAAAAGTTGGCAGTGGTAATCCCATCATAAAAACTCCAACTCCAGTTAAAGCCAATAGAATCAAAAGATTATAAACACTTGCCTTTATTTTACTAGCTAGAAGAGCTCCAATAATCGAACCAATAGCGCCCATAGTTAAAATAGTTGCATAAGCTCCTTCTACCCCGTATAGTCGATTTGAAAAAGGGAGGAGAAATTCAAAAGCTGCAAAAAAGAAATTAACACTGGAAGCTACTACCAAAAGGAAAAAGATCTCTTGCTGGCGCCAAATATAGCGAATCCCTTCTTTCATATCAGCAAAAATATTTTTCCAGCTGAAAGTCTTTTTCTCTTGTTCCTGAGTCTCTTTTTTTGGGAGAAAAGCTACTAAGGTAAATGCGATAAAAAAACTAATGGCATCTAAAACGAGCGTCATATGGAGACTGGCAAATTGTAAAACGAGAAAAGAAAGCACCGGAGAACTGACTCCTACAACCTGTAAAACTAACTCCAAGCGAGAGTTATAGGTCACAATCTCGTCTTTCTCTACAACCTCAGTTATAATGGCTTTGTTAGATGTACGAGAAAATGCAAAGGCAACCGCCTGAACAATATTGGCAAAAATCAAGGCAGCAATCATCAAGCTATCATCTCTGATGAAAGAAATAGCTAAGCAAAGAACGCCACAAATCAAGTCTGTCGTCATCAAAATTTTGCGACGCGAAAATCGGTCTGAAATCACTCCGCCAAAGGGATTGACCAGAATCGATGTGACGAGTTCAGAAATTTGATAAATCCCAAGAACAGTCTGCCCTATCGTTCCCATTGATGCCAACCAAACACTGTTTCCATAATCATAGAGCATATTTCCTATTTTATTAATAGCACCACGACTAATCAACTGGATTGCATGTCGATTCATATAAAAAACCCCTCTCAAATTTTGAAACTATTGTATCAAAACTGAAAGGAGTCTCTTTATTTTTCCCTTATTTGGGAAATTTAAGGATTTACAAATTTTTCATAATGTTCCTGATAGTAAGCCACTTGCTCTGGAAGTCCAAGCACAGCAAAAATATGCATGGCCTCCCGCATCTGACTACAACCTTCTTCTTTCAAGTCTCTCTGGTAGAGGGCGAAACCTTTGAGATAATGGAAGATATTGCGCTCATAAAGCTTGATACCATTTCCAATTAACTTCTCCACATAGCCCTCAAAATAGTCCGCATCCGCAAAGGATCGATTTTCCAAACAATGCTGGTAACAGTTAAGAGCTAAAATCAAAACGAGTTTACGATGCCGACCAATTTCCTTGTAGTAGTCTTCCCGCTCCATGACTTCTCTGCCAATCCGAGCTACATAGTCCACATTGTAGAAAGTATAGAGATTTCCGAAAAGAATCAACTCATACATGGTCCATTCTTCTGTTTGAAAAAGATAATCTGCCACCTTTTCCAAATCACTCTGCCTCATCCTGTAACGAGCATCTCTTTGACAAATCAAACCCTGTAGCAGAATCCAATTCAGCTCAAAATAGAGGGGAGTTGTCGATCTCTTAGACTTTTCAAGTTGTTCTCTTTGAAGCTTTTGAAAACCTGCAATATCATTTGAGTAGTAAAGCGGAATAATCTGTGCCATTAAGGCAACATGTTCATGATTTTGAAAATCCCTAGCCTTGTCCATGAAATTCTCAATAGTCACATGAATATTGTCCAAAATCTCAAAGAAACGAGAAACTGCCAGATCAGACTCCCCAAGCTCGAAGCGAGATAATTGAGAAGTTGAACATGATTTACCTGCCGCCTCTTTTAAGGAGTATTTCCCACTTGTTCGAAATTCACGAAATACCTTTCCAAGATGTTTCATTTCTTACACCTGCTCTGATAATTCTTCCCACTCAAGCATAGCTTCTTCTTGACGATGGCTAATTTTGTCCAGTTCAGCCTGCAATTCCATGAGCTTTTCAGCATCGTTGGTTTCCAGCATTTGTTCAGAAATGGCTTGACTTTGAGTTTCTAACTCTTCAATTTCAGCTTCTAGATTTTCGATTTGTCGCATGAGCTTACGGGCTTCTTTCTGACTTTCTTTCTGAGCTTGGTAGTCATTAACTGGACTTGTTTCTTTTGCTTGATTACTAGTTGAAGCTTCTTTTGTCTGAGTCATTTCTACTTCTGCTTTCTTTTCAACATAGTAGTCATAATCTCCAAGGTAGAGGGTTGAACCACTCTCGGACAATTCCAAAACATGAGTGGCTACACGATTGATAAAGTAACGGTCGTGACTGACGAAAAGAAGGGTCCCATCAAAGTCAATCAAGGCATTTTCTAGCACTTCCTTGCTATCAATATCCAAGTGGTTGGTCGGCTCGTCAAGAATTAAAAAGTTGTTGTTTTCCATAGAAAGTTTGGCAAGTAACAAACGAGCTTTTTCGCCACCTGACAGCATGCCAACTGATTTCTTAACATCATCTCCTGAGAAAAGGAAGGCTCCAAGTCGATTACGGATTTCAACCTCTGGTGTTAGTTTAAAATCATTCCAAAGTTCATCTAGGACACTATTGCTTGGTGTTAGCTTGCTTTGAGTCTGGTCATAGTAACCAACCTCAACATTTGCTCCAAAACGCTTCTCTCCTTTGATAAGAGGAATCTGGTCTACTATTGACTTGATAAAGGTTGACTTCCCAATACCGTTTGGTCCAACGATAGCAACAGCATTCATCTTGCGAAGGTCAAGATTTATCGGTTCTGACAAAATTTCCCCATCATAACCAATGGCTGCATTTTCAACTGTCAGGACAACATTACCAGATGTTTTTTCAGACTGGAAGGTCATATTAGCTGATTTCTTACCAGCTTCAGGTTTATCCAATCGCTCCATTTTTTCCAGTTGTTTACGGCGCGATTGGGCACGTTTGGTTGTCGAAGCTCTTACTAGATTGCGATTAACAAAATCTTCCAGAGCAGCGATTTCCTTCTGCTGTTTCTCATAGTTTTTTGCCTCAGTTGCTAGTTTTTGCTCTTTTTGTTCAACAAAACGAGAGTAATTCCCCACATAGCGATCCAAAGAATGCTTGGTCAAATCGAGCGTAATTGTTGCAACCTTGTCCAAGAAATAACGGTCGTGACTAACAATGATGAGAGCGCCACTGTAGTTGACTAGGTAATTTTCCAACCAGGCAATGGTTTCAATATCCAAGTGGTTGGTCGGCTCGTCCAAGACCAAGAGATTTGGTTTTTCAAGGAGCATTTTGGCCAGAGCAAGCCGAGTATTTTGACCACCTGAAAGCTCAGCAATTTTCATCTGCCACATAGACTCGTCAAACTTGAAACCATTCAAGATAGCGCGGATATCAGCTTCGTAGGTAAAGCCACCAGCCTGACGGAAATTCTCTGATAAACGATCATAATCCGCCATCAGTTTATCTAGATCTTCACCATACTTTTCACCCATCTCCAACTCCATCTGACGCAGTTGTGTCTCTGTCCGACGCAAGTCATCAAAGACATGGAGCATTTCATCATAAATGGTATTTTCAGACTCAAAACGGCTATCTTGGGCTAGGTAAGACAGAGAAATATCTTTTTTCTTATTGATTTCTCCACTAGTTGGCTCCTCTTCTCCAACCAAAATCTTTAAAAGAGTAGACTTACCTGCACCATTTTTCCCAACAAGAGCAATCCGGTCTCGTTCATCTACCTGCAGATTAATATTATCAAAAAGAACCTCACCAGCAAAAGATCGTTCAATTTTATTAGCTTGTAAAATAATCATATCTCTATTTTACTATCTTTTTCTCTTTTGCACAATTGCAATGAAAAAAGTTCGAGTAGTATACCCGAACCTTTCATCTTAGTATCCAATGCCTCCACGGAATGTGCGAGCCATATCTTTTAAGTCATAGTTTTTAGAAGAGGTATCGATGGTCCATTTTCCATCTTTCTTGGTCATTTTAATTTCATAACCCTCTTTTTTCATGTTATCGCTTGTATCTAGAGGAGTTGAATCAAATTGACTTGGTGCATTTTCTAAAATGTACTTCTCACCAGCTTTCATAGCTTCTGAGTAGTTGCTATATTTACCTTTGTTTTCTTCATAGAATTTACGGCTCAATTCATGAACATTCAAATTATCCAAGTCGATTGTTTCTGGTCTAACATAAACAACAGCATAGTCTGGCAAATATGTCTTCACTTTATAATCAACTTTTGCTCTCTTAGCATTTGCTTTGATGTAGGCATCTGCGAATGTTCTAAGTTCTGAATCAGATGGTTTGTAGTTATAGAAGCCTTTTCCGAACGATTCTGTAAATTTCTTGATAAACTCTTCTTTATCAGCTTTCGCATCGTTTGTGAATTCAGCACTATTATCAGAAGATTTTTTATCATCAGCAAGCGCAACAACTTGAGACTTATTATCAGTAGCACTTAGGTTCGTTCCACCACCAGAACTTTCCCCATTAAGGTAAACAGCATCGACATATTTTTTCATTACATCTTTCGCTTCATCAATATGATCTTCATACTGACTTGGATCCACCTTGATTGCTACATCGTTATTCTTTTTAGAATTCTCTTTGATGTCATCATAAAAGCTAGGTGCGAAGTGGAGTTCATACTTAGCATTCTTGTCTACCTCATACACTACATAACCAGCAACACTCTTTCCTTTAGAAAGACTGTCACCATATGACATAAATTTCGTTTTACTGTCGCTTTCGTAGATTTGAATTGGTTGTAATTTTTCATCTTTTTCATTATAAAGCGTAATATCTTGGCTAGTAAAACTAAACTGTTTATCACGATTGTTCTTGATTTCGACTTGAAGTGCAAGGTAGCTTGAAGATGAATCTTCATCTTTAGGCAATACAAACATACCGTCTTTTACTGAAACTTCAAAGTTTGAGTTCGAGGCAGTACCATTGTCGCTTGCTTTTTTGGAAGCTCCACAGGCAACCAGTGCTAAAGCTGATAAAAGCAAAGCAGAATGCTTAAGAATTTTTTTCATAATGGATTCTCCTTTAATGATTTACTATATTTTACCATACGTAGAATAAAATTCAAAACAGAAACCAGAATTTTTCAAAATATCTTAAATTTATAGAGTTTTAACTTAAATTTTTCTATCTGTTCATTTGATACATTAAAGGATTCTTTATAAAAAGAATAGAATATAACAATATTTTTGATTTTTTTCTTCAACAAACCTACAAAATGAATTATAAACTTTCATGTTATAAAGTATCTAATAATTAATTTTCATCCCTAACTTAGTATAAGTAAGCACAGTCCCCACCATTTTCCCGCTAAAGTGCAAAAGTTAATTTCCTACATTTTAAGTTATGCTAACGTTTTACTAAAATGTCAAATCGTGATATAATGAAAGCGATTAAAGCAAATAAACAAAGGAGACACTCTATGACTTACCAAGAAAATTATCAAAAATGGGTCGATTTTGCTGACCTTCCAGACTACCTTCGTCAAGATTTAATCAATATGGACGAAAAAACAAAGGAAGATGCCTTTTATACCAATCTTGAATTTGGTACCGCTGGTATGCGTGGTTTGATCGGTGCTGGTACAAACCGCATCAATATCTACGTTGTTCGTCAAGCTACCGAAGGTTTGGCTCGTTTGATTGAGTCAAAAGGTGGAAACGAAAAAGAACGTGGTGTAGCAATTGCCTACGATAGCCGTCACTTCTCACCTGAGTTTGCCTTTGAATCTGCGGCAGTTCTTGCTAAACACGGTATCAAATCTTACGTATTTGAAAGCCTCCGTCCAACTCCAGAACTGTCATTTGCAGTTCGTCACCTCAACTGTTTTGCAGGTATCATGATTACTGCCAGCCATAACCCTGCTCCATTTAACGGTTACAAGGTTTACGGTGAAGACGGTGGACAAATGCCTCCACATGACGCGGACGCTTTGACTACTTACATTCGTGCTATCGAAAATCCATTCGCTGTGGAAGTTGCCGATGTAGAAGCGGAAAAAGCTTCTGGCTTGATTGAAGTTATCGGCGAAGCTGTTGATGCAGAATACCTTAAAGAAGTTAAAGACGTAAACATCAACCCAGCCTTGATCGAAGAATTCGGTAAAGACATGAAGATTGTCTACACACCACTTCATGGTACGGGTGAAATGTTGGCTCGTCGTGCTCTTGCTCAAGCAGGATTTGACTCTGTTCAAGTTGTTGAAGCACAAGCAACTGCTGATCCTGACTTCTCAACTGTAAAATCTCCAAACCCAGAAAGCCAAGCAGCCTTCGCCCTTGCTGAAGAACTTGGTCGTCAAGTTGGTGCAGATGTGCTTGTTGCAACTGACCCTGACGCTGACCGTGTTGGTGTTGAAGTTCTTCAAAAAGATGGTAGCTACCTTAACCTTTCAGGTAACCAAATCGGTGCTATCATGGCTAAATACATCTTGGAAGCCCACAAAAATGCTGGAACTCTTCCTGAAAATGCAGCTCTCTGCAAATCCATCGTATCAACTGACTTGGTAACGAAGATTGCTGAAAGCTACGGCGCAACCATGTTCAACGTTTTGACAGGTTTCAAATTCATCGCAGAGAAAATCCAAGAATTTGAAGAAAAACACAATCACACTTACATGATGGGATTTGAAGAAAGCTTCGGTTACTTGATTAAACCATTCGTACGTGATAAAGATGCTATCCAAGCCGTTCTTGTCGTTGCTGAACTTGCTGCCTACTACCGTTCACGTGGTTTGACACTTGCTGACGGTATCGAAGAAATCTACAAAGAATACGGCTACTACGCTGAAAAGACTATCTCTGTTACCCTTTCTGGTGTTGATGGTGCAGAACAAATCAAGGAAATCATGGCTAAGTTCCGTAACAATGCTCCAAAAGAATGGAATGCAACAGCTATCACTGTCGTAGAAGACTTCAAGGCTCAAACTGCTACTGTTGCTGATGGTACTGTTACAAACTTGACAACTCCTCCAAGTGATGTGTTGAAATATACACTTGCTGACGGTTCATGGATTGCAGTTCGCCCTTCAGGTACAGAACCAAAAATCAAGTTCTACATTGCCGTTGTGGGTGAAAGCAATGAAGATTCACAAGCTAAGATTGCCAACATCGAAGCAGAAATCAATGCGTTTGTAAAATAAGAAATTATAAAAGATGAGACCAACCAATCTCATCTTTTTTCGTATCAAATCTGAGCATTTTTAGAAACTTTATGGCATACTAGACTTATCAATGAAAGCGAGGTAATCTCATGGAACAATTTTTAGAAAACATTAAAGACCTTGAAGTCACTACAGTTGCGCGTGCGCAAGAAGCTCTTGATAAGAAAGAAACTGCAACCTTCTTTATCGGTCGCAAAACTTGCCCTTACTGCCGTAAATTTGCTGGTACCTTGGCAGGTGTCGTAGCTGAAACTAAAGCTCACATCTACTTCATCAACAGTGAAGAACCAAGCCAACTAAATGAGTTACAAGAATTCCGCTCACGCTACGGAATTCCAACCGTACCAGGATTTGTTCACATTGCTGATGGACAAATCAATGTCCGTTGCGACTCTTCCATGTCAGCACAAGAAATCAAGGACTTTGCTGGATTGTAAAAAAACAACAAAAGAAGGCACTCGCCTTCTTTTTTATATATCTGTCAATGGTGTTGCAGTATCTGGTGAGGTATCGTAAACTTTAAAGTCTACTCCGACTCCCAAATCCGCTTGGGCTAGCTGGTTGACCATGGTCATGTGAGCCAGCTCCTTGATATTGTTCTCTTTGGACAAGTGACCAAGATAAATTTTCTTGGTTCGATTTCCCATTGCACGAATCATGGCTTCAGCACCGTCTTCGTTAGAGAGGTGACCGAGATCCGACAGGATTCGCTGTTTGAGACGCCAAGCGTAAGATCCTGCTCGCAAAATCTCCACATCGTGGTTGGACTCGATGAGGTAGCCGTCCGCATTCTCGACAATTCCTGCCATACGGTCACTTACATAACCTGTATCGGTCAGCATAACGAAGCTCTTGTCGTCTTTCATAAATCGGTAAAACTGTGGTGCTGCCGCATCATGGCTAACACCAAAACTCTCAATATCGATATCACCAAAGGTTTTGGTTTTGCCCATTTCAAAGATATGCTTTTGCGAAGAATCAACCTTGCCAAGATACTTACTATTTTCCATAGCCTGCCAAGTCTTTTCATTGGCGTAAAGATCCATGCCATATTTACGAGCCAAGACACCGACTCCATGGATATGGTCTGAGTGCTCATGCGTAATCAAAATCGCATCCAGATCTTCTGGTTTGCGATTGATTTCAGCTAGCAGACTTGTAATTTTCTTACCAGACAGGCCTGCATCTACTAGGATTTTCTTTTTTGGGGTTTCCAGATAAAAGGAATTTCCACTGGAACCTGATGCTAAAATACTGTATTTAAAGCCTTTTTCACTCATTCTAGTCTTCTATTTCGTCCTCCCATATTTCTTCTTTTACGGCATCCTTATCATAAGGGAGCACTATGGTAAAGGTTGAGCCCTTACCGTATTCACTTTTGGCCCATATAAAGCCATTGTGTTGTTTGATGATTTCTTTTGCGATCGCCAGACCTAGACCAGTTCCACCTTGAGCCCGGCTTCTTGCACGATCCACACGGTAGAAGCGGTCAAAAATCTTCGGCAAATCTTGCTTTGGAATACCTAGACCTTGGTCTTTGATGGATAAAATCATCTGGTCATCAGTAGTTTTCATGCTGACAGTGATTTTCCCACCATCTGGTGAGTACTTAATGGCATTGTTAAGAATATTATCAATCACCTGAGTCATCTTATCGGTATCAATCTCGATCCAAACTGAATTAATAGGGTAATCTCTGACAAGCTCATATTTTTTCTCGTCATCCTGGCTTCTCATCTTATCAAAGCGGTTGAGAATAAAGGTGATGAATGCTGTAAAATTAATCAATTCCACATCTAACTGAGTGGTCGCATTATCAATACGAGAGAGATGCAAGAGATCTGTCACCATCCGCATCATACGGTTGGTTTCATCGAGTGAAACCTTGATAAAATCAGGAGCAACAGGATCATACAGAGCTCCCTCGTCCAAGGCTTCAAGATAAGATTTAACACTGGTCAAAGGAGTTCGCAACTCGTGACTCACGTTCGAAACAAAGAGTCTTCGCTCACGCTCTTCCTTCTCCTGCTCGGTCGTATCATGTAAAACGGCAACCAAACCAGAGATGAAACCTGACTCACGACGAACCAGAGCAAAACGTACACGAAGGCTCAGGTATTCCCCATTCACATCCTGGGAGTCAATCGTCAACTCAGGAATCTGTGTAATTAGATCACGCAGCTCATACTCATCTTCTATCTTAAGCAATTCAAGGATACTTTTATTCAGAACATCTTCTTTCTGCACACCGAGCTGTTTCTTGGCCATATCGTTGATCATAGTAATCTGGCCACGACGATTGGTCGCAAGAACGCCATCTGTCATGTAAGAAAGAATATTGTTCAATCGTTTACTCTCTTGTTCCAGATTTTCTTGGGTCAAACGAATAACTTCTGACAAATCGTTCAGATTATTGGTGATATTGGTGATTTCTGTACTTCCTTGCAAGTCCAAAACTTGAGAATAATCACCTGCAATCAAGTCCTTAACCTTTTGATTTATCTCCTTCAGACGGATATTATCCCGACGATTTTCCAGTAACAGCAAGGTCACCACCAGGATAAA
This sequence comes from Streptococcus sp. GMD3S, assembly GCF_000298695.2. Classification (GTDB taxonomy): domain Bacteria; phylum Bacillota; class Bacilli; order Lactobacillales; family Streptococcaceae; genus Streptococcus. The sequence goes on from NZ_AJRC02000010.1 coordinate 48,651, forward strand.
GCCCAGTAAAATCAAGATAAAGATAAAATCGCTGGTCAGAATAGTTTGTCTAATATCTTCAATCATTATTTCTCATATAGTATCCAACACCACGACGTGTGAGAATGTACTCTGGACGACTTGGAGTATCTTCTATTTTCTCACGCAAGCGTCTAATGGTCACGTCCACAGTACGAACATCACCAAAATAGTCATAACCCCATACAGTCTCAAGCAAGTGTTCACGCGTAATCACTTGTCCAATATGAGACGCCAAGTGATACAAGAGTTCAAACTCACGGTGGGTTAAATCTAATTCCTCACCATATTTCTTTGCCACGTAAGCATCTGGAACGATTTCCAAATCACCAATTTGTAAAGGTTGCGTCTTCTTCTCATCAGACTCTTGGTTATCTACTGAAACTAGATCGGTACGACGAAGAAGGGCCTTAACACGAGCCTGCAACTCACGGTTTGAGAAAGGTTTTGTAACATAATCATCTGCACCTAACTCTAAACCAATAACCTTGTCAAATTCGCTATCCTTAGCTGATAGCATGATAATCGGCACGCTACTAGTCTTACGAATAGCTTTAGCAACTTCTAAACCATCAATTTCAGGTAGCATCAAGTCGAGGATAATAATATCCGGTTGCTCAGCTTCAAATAGCTCGATTGCCTCACGACCATTGAAGGCTGTTACAACTTCATAACCTTCCTTGGCCATATTAAACTTAATAATATCTGAGATTGGTTTCTCATCATCTACAATTAATATTTTTTTCATTTTATCACCTTTTCTTTATCTATTATAACAAAAAAATGTAAAGAAGGCACAAATGGCTACTGTAGGCCTTCATCTTCAAGATTTGTTTTATAAGCCTGCCAAATTTTTTGTTGAGGTTTCGCAAGTGGATAATCAGAAAACTCCTGAGGAGAAACCCAGCGAATTTCTCTGTCAGAAAACTGTTTTGTTTCCGTCACTTGACCAGCGATGATTTGAATATGCCATTTCCGATGACTAAATACATGCTTGACCTGGTCAAATACTTGCTGGGACCAATTCACTTCTAAATCATAATCTTGCTCAAAGTTTTCTTGAGGGCTTGGTCCAAATGCTCTGCTTTCCTCTTTGACTTGTGAAAAGAGATCTAGCTGATCGTCATCACTTGAGAAATCATCAACTTCGATCAAGGGGAAATGCCAAAAACCGGCTAGCAGTTTCTCGCTTTCATTTTTCTCTAGTAAATATTGCCCACGGTCATTGCGTACAACCAAAGCCTTGAGATAGATTGGGAGGGGCTTTTTCTTGGGCTCTTTGATTGGATATACATCCATAGTCCCATTCTGATAGGCTGCGCTAAAGTCCTTAACAGGGCTTTCTTCTGGTCGAGGGTTAACTGGAGCCTCTATGTCAGACCCTAAATCCATCAGAGCTTGGTTAAAGTCACCTGGTCGTTTCGGGTCAATCAAGATTTCCATCATTGCCTGAAAAATTTTGCGATTGCTGGGAACTCCGATATCATGATCAACCTCAAACAAGCGTGCCAAAACCCGCATGACATTGCCATCAACCGCTGGCTCAGGCAAATTAAAAGCGATACTGGAAATAGCTCCCGCAGTGTAAGGGCCAATCCCTTTTAAACTAGAAATTCCTTCATAGGTATTTGGAAATTGCCCCCCAAAGTCAGTCATAATCTGCTGGGCTGCAGCCTGCATATTGCGCACTCGAGAATAATAGCCCAATCCCTCCCAAGCCTTCAACAAACGATCTTCAGGGGCATTGGCCAGACTTTCAACTGTTGGAAACAAGTCCAAGAATCGTTCGTAGTATGGAATAACTGTATCCACTCTAGTCTGCTGGAGCATGATTTCAGATACCCAGATGTGATAAGGATTTTTACTTCTCCTCCAAGGTAAATCTCGCTTGTTTTCATCATACCAATTGAGGAGTTTTTCACGAAAAGAAATAATCTTCTCCTCCGGCCACATGACGATACCATATTCTTTCAAATCTAACATATCTCTAGTATAACACAGAAGACTCTAACTGTCCTTCTCTCAGTACTAAAAAGCCTCTTCCCATGGGAAAGAGGACTAAATCTTATTGATGAACTGCTTGAGCTGCTGTGATAAGGGTCAACTTGTACACATCATCTGCATTACATCCACGAGAAAGGTCGTTAACAGGTTTGTTCAAACCTTGCAAAACAGGTCCTACAGCCGCAAAACCACCGAGACGTTCTGCCATCTTGTACCCAATATTTCCGGCTTCGATACCTGGGAAGACAAAAACATTTGCTTGACCAGCTACGTTACTTCCTGGAGCTTTTAGAGCTGCAGTTTCAGGAACAAAGGCAGCGTCAAATTGCAACTCCCCATCAATCTCAAGGTCGGGACGCAAGTCGTGAGCAATTTTAGTTGCTTCTACGACCTTATCAACACTTTCACCAAATCCTGAACCTTTAGTAGAATAGCTTAGCATAGCAATTTTAGGTTCAATACCAAACATCTTAGCTGTGATTGCTGAATTGATCGCGATTTCAGCCAAGGCTTCTGCATCTGGATTGATGTTAATGGCACAGTCTCCAAATAGGTAACGTTCTGTACCACGTACCATAAGGAAGGCACCTGAAGTACGAGTTACGTTTGGACGAGTTTTGATGATTTGTAGGGCTGGGCGAACTGTTGAGGCAGTTGAGTGAATCGCACCAGATACCATACCGTCAACCAAGCCCAAGTAGACTAGCATCACACCAAAGTAGTTGACATCTTCAACCAAAACTTTGCGCGCTTCTTCTTCAGTCATTTTGCCCTTACGACGCTCTACTAAAGCAGCAACCATTTCTTCAAATCGAGGATAGTGTTGAGGGTCAATGACTTCATAACCATCCATGATCCCTTCGATTTCGAGATAAATTTTAATTTTTTCAGGGTTTCCAAGCAAAACAGGGATTACTTCTGTTTCTTTTACCAAGCGTTTTGTTGCTTGAAGAATACGTGGCTCTTCCCCTTCAGGGAGAACGATACGAGCATTTTTGCCAACCAGGTTGGCTTTGAGATTTTCAAAAACTTCCATGAGTTTTCTCCTTTAAGAAAATAAATTATACTCCAAATAGTTTTTAAAGAGTATTAGTTGATAACTGAGTAATAAGATTGCTGAAATCATCCGGTAAGGGGCTTTCTAGTTGCAAATCGTGCTCTAGAAAAGGATGATAAAAAGATAAATAATGACAATGCAGAGCCTGACGTTGGATACCGTCATCCAGACTACCACCATACAAATCGTCTCCCAACAAAGGAAAGCCAATATGGGAAAAATGCACTCGTATCTGATGAGTTCGTCCAGTATGCAGGCGAATATCGACTAGGTGAATATTTCCATAAGACGCTACAACTTTGTAAGACGTATGAGCGTATTTCCCACCTTTGGCAACCCGCCTTGTGATAATGGAATCTTCATCACGCGCAATCGGGGCAATAATCTCCCCCTCTGGCTCCAAGACACCATCTCCTTTAACAAGTGCAAAATACCTTTTTTCGATAAACTTTCGTTGCAGTTGCTTGTCTAAACGTGCATGAGCGTAGCCGTGCTTGGCAAAAAGCATCAAACCAGATGTATCTCTATCAAGCCTAGTCACGATGTGAACTTGCTGGTTTTCATAGTTTTGCTTGACATAATAGCCCTTGATAAAATTCGCAATGGTATTGGAATGATTGACACTGGGGATGGAAGCTACTCCATAAGGTTTATTCAAAACCAGAAAATGATCATCCTCATAGAGAATATCCAGTGGACGCTCAATTGTTTCAAGACTCTCAAACCCTTCCTCCGCTGGAATGTCAATAGTTACCCTGTCTCCAATATCTAAGAGATAAGTCGCATTTTGAGGTTGGCCATTGACCAGAATAGCCCCACCTCGAAACTTAATCTTAGCCAAAAGTCCCTTAGAAACCTCATGTTTCTTGAGGAATGTTTTGACTTTGACGTGCTCATCTGCGAGAAATTCGAACCTCATTCATCCACCTCGCCGATGAAGGCATCTTTGACACGATTCCAGAAACTAGTGTGGCTTGGAGTCGCTACGAAGTGAATCTTGTGATGGTCGATTTGATACTCTATCCGTTCGATATTACGGAAGGAATAGACGCTGTTATCGACTGATATCGTATGGTAATCATTGCGTGTCGGCAAAAGTTCAATCTTATCTTTTTTGGGAATAATGATCGATGATCCCAAAGTGCGATAGACTCTATTATTAAGGCTTGCTATTTCCGTCAACTGCAAGGCTTCAATGGTAGGATGTAAGACAGCTCCACCCAAGGATTTGTTGTAGGCGGTACTTCCCGTCGGCGTTGAAACAGTCACTCCATCTCCACGAAATCTCTCAAACGGAACATGGTTAATGATGATATCCGCAACCATGGTGCGGTCTGATCGACGGATACTCGCTTCATTTAAAGCACGGAAGATTTTCACCTCTCCATTTTCAAGCGTTACCTTAACATTCAAGACTGGATAAGAAACTTTGGCTCCAGTATCTAGTAAAAGATTGGTCACCAATTGATCCAGCTCAAAATCACGATAATCTGTGTAAAAACCCAAATGCCCTGTATGAACACCTACAAATCGAACCTTGTCTAACTGATTCTCATACTTGTGAAAGGCAGACAAAAGCATCCCGTCACCACCAATGGAAATGACGATATCGGGATTGGTATCGTTCAGTATAAAATGTTGTTTCTTTAGTTTTTCCCTTAGCTCATGCAAAACCTTCTGACTCTGTGGTTTTCTATTTGCTATGAGGTCAACTCGTTTACCTGTATTCTTCATCTGTATCGTCACTATTTCCTACACCATCGTTTAGTTTTCTGCTCAATGGATCAAAGAGAGCCTGCGCTTCCTGGATATCATCACGAATCTTACCCATTTCTTCATCCAGTTGATAGGCTATTTTCGCTGTGATTTCCAGTCTTTTTCTGATTTCTTCTGGAAAATCACCCTGATACTTATAATTGAGTGAGTGTTCAATCGTAGCCCAGAAATTCATGGCCAAAGTCCGTATTTGTATCTCCGCCAAAATCGTCTTCGCCCCGTTGATCGTATCAACCGTGTATTCGACAACCACGTGATAAGAACGATAGCCCGAAGCCTTACGATGAGTGATATAATCTCGTTCCTGAACGATTCTCATATCTTGGCGTTTACGTAGAATCTCAACTACCTCTTTAACGTCATCAACAAACTGAACCATGACACGTAAACCAGCAATGTCTTGCAGATCGTGTTCTAGACTTGCATAAGTTATTCCTCGACGAGCCATTTTTTCTTTGATACTTTCAATCGGTTTGACACGACCCGTTACAAACTCAATCGGAGAATGCTTGTTTTGCTTACGATACTGTTTGCGAATCCCCCGAAGTTTAATCTTCAATTCACCAACAGCCTGAATGTAAGGATCTAAAAAATCTTCCCATTCTATGGTCATACTTTCTCCCTTGTAATGTTTGATTGCTCTGTCGAAAATCTTTGATTTTTTCAGTACATTCGTATACAATAAATACATTGTCCATTATACCATAAATCGCTTTCAAAGATATAGAAAAGGTTGAAAAAATGAAACATTTAGAAATAGAATTGAAAACACTTCTGAAAAAAGAGGAATATGATCATCTAAAAAAACAGTTTTCCCATATCCAACCCGTTCTTCAGAAGAACTACTACATTGACACACCAGATTTCCAATTGCGTGAAAAGAAGGTTGCCATGCGCATTCGCACTTTTGCAGATTGGGCGGAATTGACCTTAAAAGTGCCTCAAACTGTAGGAAATATGGAATACAACCAGAAACTAACTCTTCCAGAAGCTGAATCGTACCTAGAAAAACCAAAACTACCTCCAGGTCTCGTTCTAGAGAAGCTCTCTAAGATTGGCATCGAAAGCCATGACTGGCTTGTTCTAGGTTGCCTTTCCACCCTTCGTTATGAAATGAAAACTGAGATTGGCTTAATGGCCTTAGATGAAAGTCAATACTTTGACCAGACGGACTATGAACTCGAACTTGAAGTCACCGACCATGAAAAAGGGAAAGAAGATTTTCAGAGATTTTTAGATGAAAATCAGATAACCTATCAGAAAGCTCCTTCAAAATTAATTCGTTTTATTAAAAGCATGAAAAAAAGCTGAAATAATCTCCTTTTTTTGGTAAAATAGAAAAGATAAAAATAAAAGAATCTGGCTTTGAAAAACAAAACTTTCTCAAAGAAGATTCACAAAGTTTACAGAGGACGGTCTATAATGTCAGATAGAAACAACATGAAACTTTTCACCCTAAACTCTAACCATGAAATCGCTCAAAAGATTGCGGATACAGTTGGTGTACCTCTCGGGAAATTATCCTCTCGTCAATTTTCTGACGGCGAAATCCAGGTCAACATTGAAGAAAGTGTCCGTGGTTACGACGTCTACATCATCCAGTCAACCAGCTACCCTGTTAGCAACCACTTGATGGAGTTGTTAATCATGGTTGACGCTTGTGTACGTGCAAGTGCTCATAGTATCAACGTTGTCCTCCCTTACTTTGGTTATGCGCGTCAGGATCGTATCGCTTCTTCTCGCGAACCCCTCACTGCAAAACTAGTTGCCAATATGCTTGTCAAAGCTGGTGTAAGCCGTGTTCTAACGCTTGACCTCCACGCTGTTCAGGTCCAAGGTTTCTTTGACATTCCTGTAGACAATCTTTATACTGTTCCTCTATTTGCTAAGCACTACTGTGATAAAGGGCTTCTTGGTTCTGATGTTGTTGTGGTTAGTCCAAAGAACTCTGGTGTTAAACGTGCACGTAGTTTGGCTGAATACCTTGATGCTCCTATCGCTATCATTGACTACGCCCAAGACGATTCTGATCGTAACGAAGGCTATATCATTGGGGATGTTGAAGGCAAAAAGGCTATCTTGATTGACGATATCCTAAATACTGGTCGTACTTTCTCTGAAGCAGCCAAAATCGTTGAACGTGAAGGCGCAACTGAGATTTATGCAGTATCTAGTCACGGTTTATTTGTTGAAGGGGCAGCAGACCTTCTTGACGCTACAAACATCAAAGAAATCCTTGTGACAGACTCAGTAGCGACCAAAGAAAGGACTCCAGAAAATGTATGTTACATTACTGCTAGCGAATTAATCGGAGATGCTATCGTCCGCATCCATGAAAGAAAACCAGTCAGCCCACTCTTTGCTTACAACAAAAAGAAATAAGGTGATTCTTTGATTTATTTGGACAATGCTGCTACAACTCCTATGTCAGCAGTAGCTATTTCTGAAATGACCAAGGTCATGCAAGAAACTCATGGTAATCCTTCTAGTATTCATAGTCATGGTCGGCAGGCTGGCAAACTCTTGCGAGAAGCTCGTCAAGACTTAGCCCACTTACTAGGAACCAAACCTCAACATATCTTTTTTACATCTGGCGGTACAGAAAGTAACAATACAGCCATTATCGGCTATTGTCTCCGTCATCAAGAACGTGGAAAACATATCATTACTACAGCTATTGAACACCATTCTGTGCTTGAGACTATCGATTATCTGGTTCAACATTTTGGTTTTGAAGCAACTATCATCCAACCAGTAAATCAAGAAATAACTGCCCAGCAAATTCAAGAAGCCTTACGTGACGATACCATCCTCGTTTCCACCATGTATGCTAATAATGAAACAGGAAGTCTCTTACCTATCGCTGAGATTGGACGTATTTTAAAAGATCATCCTGCTGCATATCATGTAGATGCTGTTCAAGCTATTGGGAAAATTCCTATCCATCCAGAGGAGTTAGGAATTGATTTCCTCAGCGCTTCTGCCCACAAATTCCATGGACCAAAAGGAGTCGGATTTCTTTATGCTTCTTCCGCGGACTTTGATTCCTACCTTCACGGTGGAGACCAAGAACAAAAGAAACGGGCTGGAACAGAAAACCTCGCTGCCATTGTAGGTATGGTCTCTGCTCTCAAAGAGGATTTGAATGACCAAGTTGAGCATTACCAAAAACTAAGCGCACTTAAATCTATTTTTCTAAAAGAGATTTCCGATTTAGACTACTATCTCAATGAAAGTCAAGACCAACTGCCTTATGTTTTTAATATCGGTTTTCCTGGTCAGAAAAATGATTTACTTTTACTTCGGTTAGATCTTGAAGGAATTTCAATTTCTACCGGTTCGGCTTGTACTGCTGGTATTGTGCAAACCAGTCATGTACTTGAAGCATTTTATGGACCAGATTCACATCGATTGAAAGAATCTGTCCGTATCAGTCTCTCTCCTCTTAACACCGAGGATGAACTGATACAACTCGCACAAACCTTAAAAAATATTATTGGAGATTAATCTAATGGCATTCGAAAAAACCATTAAACTACAAAACTGCCGCTACGACTACACACTTAGCCCAACTGTCAAAAAGTTCACACTGAAAGATAATACTTTCTTTGAAACAAAAGTTGGAAACTTCGAACTGACTCGTTTGCTTGAGAAAGTACCCAACAGCGGTGAAGGTTTCAAGCTAAAAATCATCATCAACAAAGACCTTACAGGTGCTAAACTCAACATCACTGACAAGTCAGGCCTTCGTTTGGTTAATATCTTTAAATCAGAAGACAACCACATTCATCAGGAAAAATTCTACTTCCTCATGGACAGTTTAGTAGAACGCGGTATCTTCACTAAAGAAGAAAGATAATTGACTATGTATCGACTTACCTATCAAGATAACTATCACGTAGAACGTACACTTGAATATAAGGATTACGAAGAGCTTATGTTATCTCTATCAGGCTGTGTGACCCTACCTGATACTCTCCTAATCAGCTCCTTAACGCTGAATGATAAGGTGATTTATCAAGGATTGGTTGGCGATCTCTACCGTTTTCTATCACAAGTTCATTTTTCAGATAAAAACTAAGAAATTTCTTAGTTTTTTCTTGTTTTTGTTGATTTTTTCACAATGTTTCTATAAAATAGAAGAATAGAAAGGTTGTGATTTTGTGAAAGATAAACAGTCTGCTATTCCAAAAGCAACAGCAAAAAGACTCTCTCTTTACTATCGAATTTTCAAGAGATTTCATGCAGAAAAAATCGAACGTGCCAACTCCAAGCAAATTGCAGAGGCTATCGGTATCGATTCTGCGACAGTTCGTCGGGATTTTTCCTATTTTGGCGAACTAGGTCGTCGTGGTTTTGGTTACGATGTCAAAAAATTGATGAATTTTTTTGCGGATCTCCTAAATGATAACTCAATTACAAATGTTATGCTGGTTGGGATTGGAAATATGGGCCATGCCCTTCTCCACTACCGATTCCACGAGCGTAACAAGATGAAAATTATCATGGCCTTTGACCTAGATGACCATCCAGAAGTTGGAAGTCAAACACCAGATGGGATTCCAATCTATGGTATCTCACAGATTAAAGAAAAAATCAAAGAAGCAGATGTCAAAACTGCTATCCTAACAGTTCCAAGTATTAAATCACAAGAAGTTGCCAATCTTTTGGTTGATGCAGGCATAAAAGGTATTCTCAGCTTTTCCCCCGTTCACCTTCACCTCCCAAAAGATGTGGTCGTTCAGTATGTCGATTTGACAAGCGAACTCCAAACCCTCCTCTATTTTATGCGTAAAGAGGATTAGAAAGCGAAAGCATTTATGAAAAAACCAGTTATTGGGATTACAGGAAATGAAAAAGCTCATCCAGATGATGACATCATGATGAGCTATGCAGCAAAAGGCTTTGTTGAAGGAGTCAAGGACGCTGGCGGAATTCCAATCATCCTACCGATTGGTGATCAAGAAATGGCTACCCATTACATCAGTATCATTGATAAGCTCATCTTAACGGGTGGGCAAAATGTTGATCCAAAATACTATGGTGAACCAAAGGCTATTGATAGTGATGACTACCACCTTCAAAGAGATATTTTTGAACTAGCACTTATCAAAGAAGCGATTAAGCAGAAGAAACCAATTTTCTCTGTTTGTCGGGGTACTCAACTTTTCAATGTCGCCATGGGAGGCACGCTTCACCAAGATATCGAGGATCATTGGCAGGACTGTTCAGCCGAATACACAACACAACGCCTCGTAACGGAACCTGATACAATTCTCCGAGAGATCTATGGAGAAATCTCTCATATCAACTCCTTCCACCACCAGAGCATTAAAGATTTAGCTTCAAATCTTAAGGTTGTAGCACATGATCCTAAAGATGGAGTTATCGAGGCTGTGACAACTACGGACGGTTTTCCTTATCTTGGTGTCCAATGGCATCCTGAATTTCTCTTTGAAAATCGCCCCAAAGATAAAACGCTATTTGACTATGTTGTTAATGAACTCTAAATTAGATTCGTCTTTTCACGGTAACTAAAGTAATCCGAGTGAGAGACAATCAGATGGTCCAAGAAAACGATACCCATCAGTTCGCAGGCTTCCTTGACTAGCTTAGTGACATGATCGTCGTTTCGACTAGGAGATACTGCACCAGATGGATGATTGTGAACGAGAATCACGGAGGTAGCCATATGCTTGAGGGCATAGTGAAGAATTTCCCTCGGTTCAGCAATGCTGCGTGTCGCAGATCCGATAAAAATAGTTTGCTGATGGATGATTTGATTTTGAGTATTGAGATAGAGCGCCACTAGGTGCTCTTGTTTTTTGTCGCCAAGTTCCTGTTGCATTTTCTTGGCTAGCTTTTGACTACTGAGAATACTTTCCATCTCAAGGGTTTCATGTTTGTGAATGCGGTGTCCCAGTTCAATCACTGCTTGTAGTTCAATGGCTTTAATCCGTCCAATACCAGACAGACTCTGCAATTCCTGCAGGGTCATATTTTTCAGATCAGTTAGACTGTTAAGACTATTCAAGACTCTCTGGGAAATTTCAAAAACATTGGCCGTACGCGTTCCGGTTCTGAGTAGAATTGCTAGCAATTCTTGATTGCTCAGTGCCTCTACTCCTTCTTTAACCAGTCTTTCTCTAGGCAAAAGTGAATCTTCTTGGAATGAAATGCTGTACATAAAAATCCTCCTCACTTTATTATTCGTGAGAAGGATGGAAAATTAGATTTTTTTCTCAATTGGAGCTACACTGGCTAAGAGTTTTTTCAGCCCCACTTCTGGGAAATTGATTTTCAACTCCTGAGTATCACCGCTACCAGAGACTTCCAGAACAGTTCCCTCTCCCCACTTCTTGTGGAGAGCAATATCCCCAATAGACCAGTTGGTATCGCTTGAATCTTTTTTATTTCCGGCTGCTAACTGTCCAAACGGAAGACCACTTGACTGGATAGAGCTTGGTGCAGCATTCCGTTTCCGTTCTTGAAGGGCCTGAGCTAGGCTCATACCTTGACCAAAGGCCACTCCACCACTGCTATAAGATGCCTTAAAGCTAGTATTCGCCGGACGAGCCAAGCCTTGATATTCAATCAAGTCCGAACTAATTTCATTGATAAAACGAGTTGGACGATTGTAGTTGGTACGCCCAAAAAGCAAGCGAGAGTTAGCATTGGTCAGATAAAGGATCTTTTCTGCGCGTGTAATACCGACATAGGCCAAACGGCGTTCTTCTTCCAGTTCATCAGGATCCTCAGCTGCACGGCTAAGTGGAAAGACATTTTCCTCCATCCCAATGATAAAGACAACTGGGAACTCAAGTCCCTTAGCTGCGTGCAAGGTCATCAAGGTCACTTCCGATGTTTCCTGACTACCAGAGTCCGTATCCGCAATCAGGGCAAGGTCATTCAAGAAACGACTGAGTTTGTCCAAACCTGTTTCCTCTTCTTGACTATCAGGATTGTCGTCAAAATTCTTGGTAACAGATAGAAATTCCTCGATATTTTCAACCCGAGCCTTGCTTTCTAAGGTCGCTTGGGCATTGAGAATATCGATATAACCTGTTTTTTCTAGAACAGCCTCAACCAGCTCGGTGATAGTTAATTGATCCAGTTTTTCTCGCAAATCCAAAATCATATTGGCAAAGTCCCAAATTGACTGTGCTGCCTTCCCCTTGATTCCTGATAACATGATATTGGCTGAAGCATCCAGCATAGACATGTCTTGCATATTAGCAAAGCCGCGAATTTTCTCAACGGTTCCTGGGCCAATTCCGCGTTTAGGCTCGTTGATAATGCGCTCAAAACTGATATTATCACTCAAATTGGCAATGAGGTTAAGATAAGCGATAATATCACGGATTTCCTTACGGCTGTAGAACTTAGTCCCACCAACCATGGTATAAGGAATATTGGACTTGAGCAGGGCTTCCTCAATGGTACGGGATTGCGCATTAGTCCGATAAAGAACTGCAAAATCCTTGTGGAGGAAGTTTTGACTACGACCAAGTTCATCGATGGTTTTTGCTACAAAAACAGCCTCATCCTGTTCGTCATTTGCGCGATAGTAAATAATCTGCTCTCCATCCGCATTCTGAGTCCAGAGATTCTTAGGACGACGATTTTTATTGTTTTTGATGACGTCATTGGCGGCTTGGAGAATGGTTTTTGTTGAACGATAATTTTCTTCTAACAAAACAACCTTGGCGTTAGGGTAGTCTTTCTCAAAATCCAAGATATTCTGCATATCAGCCCCACGCCAACCGTAGATAGATTGGTCTGCATCACCGACCACGCAGATATTTTTAAAGCGTGAAGCCAAAAGTTTGACCAGTTGGTACTGTGCATGGTTGGTATCTTGGTACTCATCAACGTGAATGTACTGGAACTTCTGCTGATAGTAGGTCAGAACATCAGGATTCTGATCAAAGAGACGCAGGGTCAGCATAATCAAATCATCAAAGTCAACCGACTCAGATTGACGAAGCTCTTTTTGATAGGCTGTGTAACACTGAGCCACGATTTGCGTATACATATCACCAGCTTGAGCAGCATATGCGGCATCATCAATCAGGTCATTCTTAGCATTGGAAATGGTTCCCAAAATGGTCCGTTCATTCCACTTTTTAGGATCCAAGTTTAACTGCTTGAGGATTCGTTTCATGAGGGTTCGCTGTTCACCAGGATCTACAATGGTGAAATTACGATTGTAGCCAATATGATCCGCATCGCGACGTAGGATACGAACACACATGGAGTGAAAGGTCGCAATCAGACAGTCCTGAGTAGCTGGATTGAGCCCATAGGCACGCTCCTTCATCTCACGAGCAGCCTTATTGGTAAAGGTAATGGCCAAGATATTCCAAGGATTGACCATCTTTTCATCAATCAAGTAAGCGATTCTGTGAGTTAAAACACGAGTCTTTCCAGAACCAGCCCCCGCCATGATTAACAAGGGCCCTTCTGTCGTTTGCACCGCCTCGGCTTGACGGTCATTCATTCCATTCAATAATGCGTTCATTTTCTCTTCCTTACTCTTGAAGTCAATGTTTCTATTATATCAGAAATCAGGGAAAATATCTTTACATAGACCGGTTGCGTCTAGAAAGTAACTCTATTATCAGCTGAAGACAACTCCTCATATCTAGACAAGAAAATGAGTTTGGATAGCTTTTCCAAACTCATTTAAATCAATTGCAATTTACTAGAACAATCCTAGAACGGTTCCGTCACTTTCAACATCCATGTTGAGAGCTGCTGGTCGTTTTGGAAGTCCTGGCATGGTCATGACATCACCAGTAAGAGCAACGATGAAGCCAGCACCCAATTTTGGTACCAATTCACGAATGGTAATTTCAAAGTTTTCTGGTGCTCCAAGTGCATTTGGATTATCAGAGAAACTATATTGAGTTTTAGCCATACAGATTGGCAATTTGTCCCAACCATTTTGAGCGATTTGGGCAATTTGCGTTTGAGCTTTCTTCTCAAAGTTCACTTTGCTACCACGGTAGATTTCAGTGACAATCTTTTCAATCTTTTCTTGGACAGAAAGGTCGTTGTCATAAAGACGAGTGTAGTTTGCTGGATTTACTGAGATTGTCTTGACAAGCGTTTCGGCAAGTGCTACACCACCTTCTGCCCCATCAGCCCAGACACTTGCTAGTTCAACTGGCACATCAATAGAAGCACAAAGTTCTTTCAAAGCTGCAATTTCAGCTTCTGTATCAGTAACAAATTCGTTAATCGCAACAACTGCTGGAATACCAAACTTACGAATATTTTCAACGTGACGTTTCAAGTTAGCAAAACCTGCACGAACTGCTTCTACATTTTCCTCTGTCAAAGCGTCCTTAGCTACACCACCATTCATCTTAAGGGCACGAAGGGTTGCAACGATGACAACTGCATCTGGAGATGTTGGCAAGTTTGGTGTCTTAATGTCAAGGAATTTCTCAGCACCAAGGTCCGCACCAAAACCAGCTTCAGTAACAGTATAATCAGCCAAGCGAAGGGCTGTGCTTGTTGCCAAAACAGAGTTACATCCATGAGCGATATTGGCAAATGGACCACCGTGTACAAAGGCAGGTGTACCGTAAATTGTCTGAACCAAGTTCGGTTTGATAGCATCTTTCAAAATCAATGCTAACGCTCCCTCAACCTGTAAATCACCAACAGAAACAGGTGTTCGGTCATAGCGATAGCCGATAACGATGTTAGCCAAACGGCGTTTCAAATCCTCGATGTCCGTAGCCAAGCAAAGAATAGCCATGATTTCTGAAGCAACAGTAATATCGAAACCATCCTCACGTGGAATACCATTTAGAGGACCACCAAGTCCAACGGTCACATGACGAAGAGCGCGGTCGTTCAAGTCCACAACACGTTTCCAAAGAATACGACGTTGGTCGATTCCCAGCTCATTTCCTTGGTGTAAGTGGTTGTCAATCAAGGCAGAAAGAGCGTTGTTAGCAGTTGTAATGGCATGCATATCCCCAGTAAAGTGAAGGTTGATGTCCTCCATTGGCAACACTTGAGCATAACCACCACCGGCTGCACCACCCTTGATCCCCATTACTGGGCCAAGAGACGGTTCGCGAATGGCAATCATGGTTTTCTTACCAATCTTGTTCAAGGCATCCGCAAGACCAATGGTAATGGTTGATTTCCCTTCACCTGCAGGTGTTGGATTGATGGCAGTAACCAAGATCAATTTCCCAACTGGATTGCTCTCAACTGCACGAATTTTATCAAAGCTGAGCTTAGCCTTGTACTTCCCGTACAATTCCAAATCGTCGTAAGAAATACCAAGTTTCTCAACAACATCAACGATTGGATTCAACTCAATACTCTGTGCGATTTCAATATCTGTTTTCATTCAAAACTCCTCTAACCTCTAATATGATAATTCATTATAACACAAAACAAGATTTTTAACATCCATAAACTCTCTAAACGTTCGTAAATATCCTGAATTTCAAGATTTTTAGGGCCCTTTGAAAAATTTTATATGGCTTTATAGTTTTAGACTATAAAGAATGTGAAAATAATCTAGTCAAGAAAAAAATTATCAATTTCAGACAAATCATGGAGAATTTTATTATCTTCAATTTCTAAACTTTCTGCCATCTCAATAGAGTACTCAAACCTAAGTTTAGTATTTATTGACAAATCAAACGAATATGCTTGTATTTCGCCCAATTTTTTATACTTTTCTATAATTTCGTTGTAAATGACAAGATAATTTTCATCTAAAGTTTTTATGTAACTATTCAGATTTTCTCTGTAATCTTGAATTATCCTTTGTTCTCTTTCATTTAATATTCCCTTACCTATCTCCCAAATTATTGAAGTAGATATTGAACCAACTACAGAACCAAGAACAGGTATTGGAATCATGATCTGACCAATACAAGCACCAATTGTAGCAAAGGAAGCATCTATTACATTTAATGTCAACAGATTCATAAGTTCATCTTGAGTTATTTCGGAAGATCTGAATCTCAAAACAACATCTATCATCCCATAAGTAGCCATTACTAAAGCACTGGCATTTGGAGCACTAATACCCAAAATATTTGTTAATCCGTAAATTGAATATCCTGATATTGCTCCACTTGCAACTCCTTTTAATGAATTCAATCCACAATCTAACCAATCGGATTGTTCGAATTCAAAGATACTTTTTCCTTCTATGTATTTTCCATACACAGTCGACATTAATGCTAAACCACCTTGTAAAAAAGCTGCGTTTCTTGCAACCTTGTTAGCTTCTTTTAAATTTGGTAATGCATGTTTTTGGGTCACTAATCTTTTTTTATTTAATTCTTGTTGTTTTAGTCTGACTGTTTTACGAATATTCTTCTCTTCAGAATCTATAAGAGAATGAATTGAATTTTTTTGAGCGTCTTTGTAATCTAGAGCAGAGGATTTCATCCAATATTTGTATGAAGTAAGTCCCTTGCTTTCAGTGATATCATTAATCATTTGGCGTATATCCGTAATTTGTTTAATGGATAATCTCTTGCCATTCAATTCAACTTCTTTTGCTCCAGCCATTATTTTTTCAAATACTTGAACGTGATCTTTTGGAAACATCATTTTCATTTTTGAACTGTAATGAAACGATTGAGCTAGTTCATCACGTAAATTACCATAAAACTTCATTTGAATGGTATTTCTACCAATTAATAAATCGGCTGGTCCATTATCATTCAATACTTCGACAATAGGATTTAACCCTTCAATGGCTCTCCTCGCATTTACAATCCCTGCTTCTGCAAATTCAGCGATAAAGCCATGACCACCATAATCTCCTCCACGCTTCTTTAAAATAACGTCTTCAATATTGTCTCTCGTATAGTTTAAAATCTTTGAGGCATTGTCCTTGTTTAAGATGACTCTGCGTGCTTCATCCTCTATGATTTTCATAGCATTATGTAAATCTTGAATTCTCAAGTTATTTAAACAATTGACATATGCACCAATACCTTGGTTAAAAGCTTGATTAAAAATCTGGTTACTCATTTATTCTAATTTCCTTATTTACCATAGCAGTCAATGATAGAGTTGAATTCACTAAAGCACCTGCTTGATATTTTTCGTCATCAGTAAATAAGCTATAGTCCATTCCAGTTAAAGATAAATTGGCTAAATAAATTCCTTCTGTTTGTTTTTCAGTTAGTTCTATTAATTCCGTAACTTCTATTACTTTTTCTTTAAGTTGTCTAGCCAACAATTCTACCTTTTTCTGTTCCTCTATAGCCTCTTTTGCAACTTCTTCATTTTTCCTATTAGCTACTACACCCGCCCCAACAGAAGCGGTCAACATAGCGCCTGCAATTCCCCAACCGACAGGACCAGCCAATGCCAAAAATGCGTTACCGGCTGCCACTCCACCGCCACCAGCTGCTACACTTCCACCACCTAACCAAGCCAGAGCGGCGCTATTTGCTGCAGCACCTGTCAAACTTGAAATTGCAGTACCTGTTGATGCAACACCAAATGTAGTTGCAACACCCATAGCGGCAGTAGGCCCTAAAGTTGCAACTGTTACTCCTAATGCGCTAAGTGAAGCCGTAGCCGCTGTGCTACCACTTGCTAATTCAGCTTCCTTAATTGACTGTGAAATAGCAATTTGCTTATCTTCAAAATTCTGAATTTCAACATCAATTGCTTCTAATTTTGTTTCAAACTCTTTTGGTTTATTTGCTAGTTTGTTAATTCTTTCTTCAACAATTTTTACAACTTTGATAGCTTTGTCCCTAACTTGATAAAGCTCTATTGATTTATTAGCCAAGCTATCCGCTTCCTCATTATAACAACTAATAGCTTCATTATATCCATCAACAGCTTCTTGTCTTAGTTTAGAATTAAAAAGGTCTACCGATTCAATTTGTTCTTTTGTATTATTCGCTATTTTCCCAGCTTCGTTAAATGTTTCAGAAGTCACATTTGTTATCTGATGTGCTACATCTCCGGCAACTCCAACAGCTTTCACTGAGACATCTGAGACAACATTACCAACTTGGCTTGATACTTCACCTATAGTTTTTACAGATTCAGTAATAACTTCTCCAGTAAATTTACTCGCTTCATTTAAAGCTTCGCTAGTAGCAGAACCGACATCATTCAGTACTTTACCAGCTTCCTTTGCAATGTTGTCTGCAAATTTAAAAAAATCCATAATAATACCCCTATTAATTTACTTAGATTCATTATCTTATTTATTACTATAAATGTCAATAATAATATATTTTTCTTTTAAATGCTTTCTTTGACTTGCATATCATTTTTGTGTACAATAGTCCTATGAAAATTTTAGTCACATCGGGCGGTACCAGTGAAGCTATTGATAGTGTCCGCTCTATTACTAACCATTCTACAGGTCGCTTGGGGAAAATCATCACAGAAACCTTGCTTGCTGCAGGGCATGAAGTTTGTTTGATAACGACAAAACGAGCTCTTAAGCCAGAAGCTCATCCCAACCTAAGCATTCGAGAAATTAACAATACCAACGACCTTCTAGTTGAGATGCAAGAATGTGTTCAAAATTATCAAGTCTTGATTCATTCAATGGCCGTGTCTGACTACACTCCTGTCTATATGACGGGGCTTGAGGAAGTTCAGGCTAGCTCTAATTTAGAAGAATTTTTAAGCAAGCAGAATCATCAAGCTAAGATTTCTTCAACTGATGAGGTTCAGGTCTTATTCCTAAAGAAAACACCTAAAATCATATCTCTGGTCAAAGAATGGAATCCTGCCATTCATCTGATTGGGTTTAAATTGCTGGTTGATGTCTCTGAGGATTATCTCATTGAGATCGCACGAAAGAGTCTTGTCAAGAACCAGGCTGACTTAATCATAGCGAATGATCTTACTCAAATCTCAGCATATCAGCATCGGGCAATCTTTGTTGAAAAAGATCGTCTTCAAACCGTTCAAACCAAAGAGGAAATTGCAAACCTCCTCCTTGAGAAAATTCATACATACGATTCATAGAAAGGAAAGCCATGGCAAACATTCTCATCGCAGTGACAGGTTCCATAGCCTCCTATAAAGCAGCTGATTTAGTCAGTTCTTTGAAAAAACATGGCCATGATGTCACTGTCTTAATGACAGAGGCGGCAAGAGAGTTTATCCAGCCTTTGACACTACAGGTACTCTCACAGAATCCAGTTCACCTTGATGTCATGCAGGAACCCTACCCTGATCAAGTCAATCATATCGAAAGAGGAAAAGAAACAGACCTTTTTATCGTTGTCCCTGCTACTGCTAATACCATTGCCAAACTTGCGCATGGTTTTGCGGATAACATGGTGACCAGTACGGCTCTTGCCCTACCAAGTCACATCCCTAAACTCTTAGCTCCAGCCATGAATACAAAGATGTATGACCATCCTGCAACTCAGGCTAATCTAAAAACATTAGAGACCTATGGTTATCAGATTATCTCCCCAAAAGAATCTTTACTAGCCTGTGGCGATCACGGCAAAGGCGCCCTAGCTGACCTGAATACTATATTAGAAAGAATAAAGGAAACCCTCGATGAACAAACGCTCTAACATTGCCCCAATTGCTATCTTTTTTGCAGTTATGCTCGTTATCCACTTTTTGAGCTCTCTCCTATTTAATCTTTTCCCATTTCCAATTAAACCAACTATCGTTCATATTCCAGTAATCATTGCTAGTATCATTTACGGCCCACGAGTTGGTGTTACACTTGGTTTCTTGATGGGACTGCTAAGCTTAACGGTAAACACGATTACCATCCTTCCAACCAGCTACCTCTTTTCTCCATTCGTACCGAACGGAAACATCTATTCTGCGATTATCGCTATTGTCCCTCGCATTTTGATCGGTCTGACACCTTACTTGGTCTATAAACTGATGAAAAATAAAACTGGGCTAATCCTAGCTGGTGCCCTTGGTTCCCTTACCAACACCGTCTTTGTCCTCGGGGGAATCTTCTTCCTTTTTGGAAATGTCTTCGATGGCAATATCCAAAAACTCCTGGCAACCGTTATTTCTACAAACTCAATTGCCGAGCTTGTCATCTCTGCCGTTCTAACAGTAGCAATTGTCCCCCGTCTCGAAACTCTGAAGAAATAAAAAACAACTCCACTTTCGTCCTGAAGGTGGAGTTTAGCATTTAAAACATAAGAAATATCAATAGAATGTGAAAGCCAAAGAGCAGGAGCTGATACGAAAGAGGTGTAGGTTGCTGACTTTTTTGGCTATCCAAGTATAGAGTTAGAGATAGTAAAACCAAACCAAATGCAATCACCAATCTGACGAAATGAGCAATTTCGAGTATTGCTGCCATCAAAAGAAAACCTAATAAAGGAAGGCTAAAAAGTGAAACAGCCAGACTGCTTGCTAATAGAGAGAGTAGCGACAGGACCAATAAACTATAAACTAGGAAACGAGTCCAACCTGAGACTACTTTCCCTTCACTTTTCTGTTTTGACATCATCACGATTACCACAATTAGGTAAACAAAAAGTATCATCACAATTTCTCCTCAGCTCCTATTATTCTTTACCACATTTTAACCAAATTTTCCTGAAAAATCAATAATACTTCTTGACTTGATTGGTGATTTATTGTACTATACTTGTGTATATACAGATAAATGGAGGTTCTTATGGATATACGGAAAAAAACGCAGTTTATGACTATGACTGCCCTACTCACTGCAATAGCGATTTTGATTCCAATCATTATGCCTTTTAAAATCGTTATCCCACCGGCTTCTTACACCTTGGGAAGTCATATCCCCATCTTTATCGCCATGTTTCTTTCGCCTTTGATGGCTGCTTTTGTGATTATTGCTTCTAGTCTCGGTTTCCTGATGGCAGGCTACCCTATGGTTATTGTCCTACGCGCCTTTTCTCACATCGTTTTTGGTACTTTGGGGGCTTTGTACTTAAAGAAATTCCCTGAAACCTTGGATAAACCAAAGGCATCTTGGATTTTTAACTTTGTTTTGGGTGTTGTTCATGCTATCGCTGAAGTAATAGCTTGTATCATCTTTTATGCTACTTCAGGGACAAATGTTGAAAATATGTTTTATGTTCTCTTTGTCCTAGTTGGTTTTGGCACAATCATCCATAGTATGGTAGACTATACATTAGCACTAGCTGTCTATAAAGTGCTTCGAAAACGTCGCTAAAAGGAAAAACTATGACAAAGGATCGCAAACAAGCTCTTCTCAAACTGTTAAAAGAGGCGCCAAAAGCTCTCAATGGTCAAACCTTGGCTGAACACTTTCATGTTACGCGCCAAGTCATTGTACAGGACATCGCTATTCTCCGAGCAGATGGAGCTCCTATCCTATCCACCAATCGTGGCTATATCTACAAAGAAAATGATGCCAGCCCCTACGTGCACAAACTCTTTAAAGTGAAACATGAACTGGAAGAAATCGGTCAGGAACTTCTAGCTATTGTAGATAATGGCGG